>JBPOHG010000155.1:0-5047 GCA_052035835.1 Bacteroidota bacterium
AATCAGGAGGCATTTGAGCAGTACCGTATTTCTGAGCTTGTAGCGAAGAAAGCGAGCGCAATGGGAGAGGGAAAAAGGCTGTTGCTGACTGGATACGGCATCTTTCGACAGGACCATCAGCGAGTTCATGCCTTGTTGGATCAGTTGAAGATTCCACACGAGTATCGAGACGGCCCGGAAAAAAACTGAACAGGAAATTCAACTAATCTTCATATTCTGCAACGGCACGAAAACTATTAAAGCCCCGGTATTCATTGAAAAAATATTTTCCGCCCCGGTAAAGCCCAAACAACATTTTCTTCAACTGCCTGTTCAGCTGGTCTTCCAAAGATTCATCTTCGGTGATCTTCACATCCGTCATGGTAGTGATCTCATCTTTTGTACTCAATGCCGACTCCATTTCTGGTTGCAGCCCGCTCATACCAATCTTCCACTGGTCTTCTTTGCGGATGCGGTACTGATAAAAGTACACAACACCTGTTTTACCTTTCAGGGACACCGGATGTTTGCATAAAAACTGAAGGGAGTCTAGTTTATCATAGTCATTCTCTTCCATGAGTGCACTCCTGGCAATGAGAGGCTGTGTTTTAAACTCAACCGGGAACCGGTCGGTTTGTTTCAATTTCTCGAGCCTTTTGTACAAACTGTGCCTGTACTTGTCGTCTGCTGCCAGCTTATATATAACACTATCGGGTACCTGCTTATTTTTTCTCAGCATCAGTACGGCTGTACTTAAACGTACATCTTCGTCCCTGGAGCTCAGTAATTTATCAAAATACTGCCGGATGTTTTTATTCTCATTATAAAACGGCATCAGCAACACCGAATAATCTACCAATGAAGATTCTACATTGTTGTTGCGGTACGTTCGTTCTGCTTCAGTATCGCCATCGGCTTCTTTTTTGCTTGCTTCCTGCAAACTTGTTTCATCCCTTGCCAACTGCTTTTTGAGGGCGATCCTTGCATCTATGTACATGGAAGGCAAATAGCTTTCATACACTTTTGGATTGAGATGCCCGCTGTCTACCATCTTTACCAGTAATTCGGTAATATGCCCCTTATAATCATCCAATGTAGCCAATTGCAATAATTCGGGGAACAGGGATGCACTCAATTGAAGGGTATCTTCCATACTACTAAATATCCCACTGTAATCATAGGTATTGCTGAAGACCGGTGGATCGAGCAAGAGGATTTCTTTCATGGCTGCATAAGAAGCCGCTGTTTTAGCCCTTGCAAGTGATTTCACCACTTCATTTTGAAAGAGGCTGGTATCGGCGGTCTTTTCATACAGTTGCTTTAGCAGTGGAACTACGAGGTTATTAGAATCCCTGATATAACCGAGTTCAGCAATTAATTTGCCTTTTACTTCAAAATAATTCTTATCGGAGCGGTTAAGCCGGTTGAGCGCATCTTTGATGTAAGGAATGCCATCAGGGCCATAATATAAACTCGATAAAGATTGATACGCTTTGTTATACTCTGCACTGTCTTTACTAAAGAGGTCGGCAAAGAACAATGGCAACCTGCTTTTTGTAATATCCCTGCCTTCCTTTTTAGGAAGCAATTGTATGCTATTGAAAAAAGCGCTGGCAAAATCCGATAGCCCCGAAATGGAATCGGAGATGGTACTTACCTGGTACTGGTAATCATTTTTTATAGCCAGCATATGATGAATCAATTTCCCCGAAGCAGTATCCTTTAATGAAAACCGGATGCCCTTGATATCCTGATGGCTTATAACATGCACACTATCCCGGATCATTAAGTCTCCCTTATTGGTAAGCTCTTCCACTTCGCCCTGCCAGTATTTTGCAGAATCCCTGATATAAAAATAGCGTGGGAACTGCTGCACTTTTACAGCAATCATTTCGCCGGTGCTATCGCTCTTAAATACACCATGCTTTGGCTTGGGCCAGTAACTGTAATATCCCGAGTAACCGGAACCGTTATACGCCTGCTCGGTAGCTTCTTCTGCCAACCGCCGCATTTCTTCGTCCAGTTCGGGGGCTACAGGGGTTTGTACGCTGATGTTAAGGAACGTATCTATGTACGCCTGCGGTTTTGAATAAACAAACGGCTCAATTTTGAATGAATCAAAAAAAGAGGATGTTCCCAAATTCTTATTGCCGGAGCGCATGGCGACAGTATATAAATGGGGGCCCCTGGCTACAAAGAGCGCCTGTATAATGCTGCTGTCTTTCAGTTGTTCTTTCACCTCCAATGCGGGATACCCGTGGTGCATAGTCATTTTGCGTTCCAACTGCCTGCCAAATAAGTCGGGGTTCCTGAACGATTCCTCCATTAACGCAAGATCAAAACTGTCTTCACTGATAAAATCTACGTTCTGCACAGTCTGTTTCATAACAAGGTATGCATGACCGGTAGCAGAATCCGACGCCTGGAACTCCCATCTTTGCATACTGTTTGCTGCGCCAGGTGTAACCAGCGGCGATTGAGGGAATGTGATACTGAACCCTGCACCTCCCGACCTGTATGCTGCTGTTTTATTTTTTGCAGGCTCCAGATAAATAGAACCAAAGAACTTTTCCCCTTCTTTCCCTTCTATGTAATTTTCCTTCCCGCTCATTTTAAAAACAAGTATTTCAAATGGGGTTGCAAAAATTTGGTACCGTTGCATATCGCCCCGGCGTGTTTTACTCTGGATATCAAATCCGCGGTAGCCATTTTTTTCGATTGCTGTTTTCCTGAGGATCTTCCCGGGAATATTTTCATACAGGATGCTGTCTGTCTTGCGTAATACTTCTGCCGGAGGCTGGTTAAGTAAAGCACCATAAGTTTTCACACGGGTTACCATATAATAAGAACCATTGCTCATATCGGCATACTGGCGCCTGTCGAGGTTAAAATAATCCTGCCGGATATGGTACAACTCACCCGGCACTTCCACACTGTAAAATCCGTCTTCTGATGTTTTTTTCTGAAACTGAACCGGCACTTTCAATGGGTCAATGGTTGCTTTTTGCTGCGTGTCACGCCCCGACATTTTTACGGGCCGAAGCCTGTACCCTTTTTTCCTGAGTATTTCTATCACTCCGCGGCTTCCGGGTAAATGAGCGGCTCCTACCCCTACAAACAGGGAGGAATGGCGCATGATGCTATCCATGGCATCTGCCTGCAATTCATTTCTTCTGTACAGGAATTTTTCCCTGAAAGCAGGGGAACGCTCCATGATCATATCCAGCGAATCCATCAGGTCGAGGTCGCCTTTCCTGTAAGCATTCTGCATTTTTTCCATGATATCCCCCGGTGATTCATCGCCCAGGTCGAGGTTCTTTTTTTTCTTTTCCTTGGCCATATCTGCATACGCTTCCAGGACCAGTTTCTCGGCCTCATAAAACTGTTCTACCCCTGCTGGTTTCTTACCCAGCTTACGGCCGGTTTGAAAAATATATAAATCAAGAAATGTATCTTCTTCAAAATCCTCTCTCACTTTGTAAGAACGGTAGAGCAGGTTGTTTACAATGGCGGGCTCTGTACTGAGGGCCAGTTTCAGTTCATCCATATAATCTGCCAGCCTGAAAGATTTCTCCACCAGGAAATCATTCCCTTCTTCGGTACTGAATCGGGCATAATTTTCTTTCAGTTTCTCGAGCCGTACCATTTGGCTTTGCCAGATATCGGGATTGAGTTCGAGCGCCACTGTTTCGGCCGACCGGATGGCATTGTAAAAGGAATCACCGAGGTGAAACACCATCTTATTGCTCACGTGCATGGTGCCGAACAGGTAAGAGGGCTTTTTAAGGCCATTTCCGGTAATCTCCCATAAAAGGCTGGGGTATTTGTCGCTTTTTTTAGATTGTGCAGGCAGCAGTTGTACTGTCAGCAGAAAACAGAGGGTGAAGGCAACATTGAGGGTTGTACGCATGTATATAGGGGCTATCCCTATAAAGATGCACATTCAATCACAATTAATAAGGCAGAACATCAAATTTTTAGAAAAATTTATCGTTATAGCCCCGCAAACAAAAATTTGCCGTGGTTTTGGTGATTTTAATTTACTTTTGCCCACTTTTAAATCATGCCGTAACATGATAAGTGCCTTAAAGAAAGGCTATCTGGCTGTTTCACCAACAGTACTGGCATGTGATAAATAACCTAAACCCGATTTATTACATGAATCGACCGGCCCCTGATGGGATTACCGGGAGAAACATCAGACAAAAAACAATTATTCCTGATGAAATTATCACAGTTTCGTTTTGACCTCCCCCTGAACCTTATTGCACAACACCCTACCAAAAAAAGAGAAGAAAGCCGGATGATGGTGATTGACCGTAAAACCGGCAACATCGAAAACAGGCATTTCCATGATATCATGGAGTACTTCGACGATAAGGATGTATTTGTAGTTAACAATACAAAGGTTTTTCCTGCCCGTATGTATGGCCGCAAAGAAAAAACAGGGGCAAAAATTGAAGTTTTCTTACTCAGGGAGCTCAACAAGACCAATAAACTCTGGGATGTTATTGTAGACCCTGCCCGAAAAATAAGGGTAGGTAATAAACTGTATTTCGGGGAGAGTGATGAACTGGTGGCCGAAGTGATTGATAACACTACCAGCCGCGGCCGTACCATCCGTTTTCTCTGGGATGGCACAGACGAAGAATTTCGCCAGATGCTGGAGTTAATGGGCGAAACACCCCTTCCAAAATACATCAAACGTAAACCGGAAGAAGAAGACAAGGAAAGATACCAAACTGTTTATGCAAAGCATGAAGGAGCTGTTGCAGCACCAACTGCCGGGCTGCATTTTAGCAAAGAACTTATTAAACGGCTGGAGATTCAGGGAATCCGTTTTGCAGAAGTGACACTCCATACCGGACTGGGAACTTTCAGGCCGATTGAGGTGGAAGACCTCAGCAAACATAAAATGGACGCTGAATACTATAAGATTGAAGAGATCGCCTGTAATATTGTAAATAAAGCCAAGGAAACCAATCACCGTATTTGTTCTATTGGAACGACTACCATGAGGGCGATGGAATCTTCTTATACTGCCCAGAAATTATTGAAACCTTCTGAG
>JBPOHG010000218.1:0-3802 GCA_052035835.1 Bacteroidota bacterium
TGATTGAAAAAACTTACCACATACATTTTCTTTTTACTGATTGCCACTACGGCGCATAGCCAGTATTACCTGCGTGGGGAAGTGAAGGATGAAAAGAACCAGCCACTTGCCAATGCAAAGATTTTTCTTCACTCAGCCCGTGCATATTATTTTTCCGGGGCTTCTTCGGGGAGTTTCGGTATTACAGTGAGGAATTTATTTGATTCACTTACCATCAGCCTCGATGGGTATGAAACAAAATCTGTTAAAGTAAAATCAGATGAATGGCAGCGGATCGTCCTAAAAGTTTCAGCTGATGCTGCCAGTAAAAACAAGCCTAAACTGATTTCGGTTACAAAGGATATGAAGCAATCTGCCAAGTATCAGTGGTTTGCAGGCGATGAAACGTATTTTCAGTTGGTTGAAAATGAGTTTGTAAATGCGATGGGTTATCCTAACACTGGGTTTTCACTCAATGTAAACAAAGCTTCCTATAGCAATGTGCGCCGCTTTTTGAATACCAATAGCCAGGTGCCCCCTGATGCAGTTCGTACGGAAGAGTTGATCAATTATTTTAACCTGCACTACCGTCAACCAGTAAACGATCAGATTTTCAATATTGAGTCGCAGCTTACATCCTGTCCATGGAATAGCGAGCAGCAGTTGCTTTTTCTGAATATCAGTGCGAAGAAATTAGACCTCAACAAAGTGCCACCCGGCAATTTTGTTTTTTTAGTAGATGTTTCTGGCAGTATGGATATGCCCAACCGGTTGCCGTTGTTGAAAGCAGCTTTTCAAATGTTTGTAAAAAATTTGCGTGCTATTGATACCGTCTCTATTGTTACATATGGAGGATACGTACAGGTTTGGCTGCAGCCAACTTCTGGAAATGATAAGGCCAAAATATTACAGTCTATTGAAGAGCTGGAAGCGGCAGGTGATACCCCGGGCGAATCTGCCATCAGGGTAGCTTACCAGCTGGCCAGGAACACATTCATAAAAGGAGGCAATAACCGGGTGATTATTGCTACAGATGGTGATTTTAATGTTGGTGAAAATTCAGAAAAAGCCCTCGATGAGCTGATCACCAAACAACGGCAGTCGGGTGTGTATCTTACCTGCCTGGGTGTTGGAATGGGAAATTTTAAGGATTCAAAATTACAGACACTGGCAAAGAAAGGGAATGGAAATTATGCTTACCTCGATGATATTGGAGAAGCAGAAAGAGTATTGGTGAAAGAGTTAACCCAAACATTTTATGCAGTTGCCGATGATGTATATATGAATGTGAAATTCAATCCGGCGATGGTGAAACAATACCGGCTAATTGGATTCGACAACAAGAAGGAAGCACTGACAGATTTTTCCAATGACCTGGAAGGGGGGGAAATTGGTAGCGGTAGCAGTACGCTGGCAATCTTTGAAATCGTTCCAACAGAACAAAATATGCTCACGCAACAAACTACCGTAACTGAGCATATTGCTGAATTGGGATTGCGTTACAGCCTATGCAACGATACATCTAATAACCATGTCAGCTATAAAGTATCTAATAATTATGTAGTATTGGATAGCCTTGACAAGGAATTGCGTTTCGCCACTGCTGTTACCATGTTTGCACTTAAGTTAAAACAGTCGAAACATATCTCCCATACCGAGTGGGATTTTATAACTCAGTTTGCCAAAGGGGCTGCTAATCAAACAGAATACCTGCAAAATGAATTCCTGAACCTGCTAGACAAGGCCCAGAAATTATATGACGTGAAAAAGAAAAAGAAGAAAAAAGACAAAAGTTCTAGCTAAACATTTCCCTTACTTTATCAAAGAACGACTTCTCGTTTTTTTCGGGATTGGGTTCAAAATTCTGTGATCTACCCATCTTTTCCAGCATGGCTTTCTCTTCAGAACTGATGTGCTGTGGTGTCCAGATATTTACATGAATCAACTGGTCGCCCTTTTCGTAACTGTTGATATGAGGGAACCCTTTGCCTTTCAACCGGAAAATTTTACCACTTTGAGTACCTGCCGGTATTTTAATTTTGGCCCTTCCATCTATCGTAGGTACTTCCACCTGGGTTCCAAATACAGCATCCGGGAATGAAATATGAAGGTCAAAAGCTACATTTAATCCATCGCGGTGTAATTGGGGATGTGCTTCCTCTTCAATTAAAACAATAAGGTCTCCATAGCTGCCGCCTCGTTCGCCTGCATTTCCCTTGCCACTGATACTAAGTTGCATACCGTCCTGTACACCTGCAGGTATATCAATACTTACTGTCTCTTCGCCATACACCCTTCCTTCGCCTTTGCAACTTCCGCATTTACTGGTGATGGTAGATCCTTCACCAGAACAGGTAGGGCAGGTTGTTACCGTTTGCATGGCTCCAAGGAAAGTGTTCTGCACTCTTTTCACCTGTCCGCTACCGTTACAGGTGCTGCAGGTTTGCATGCTGTTTTTATCCTTTGCACCACTACCGCTGCAGGTACCGCACCGGATATATTTTTTTATTTTGATGGTTTTGTTCGCACCCTTTGCTATCTCTTCAAAATTCATTTTCAGCTTCACCCTTAAATTGCTACCACGGGTTCCTCTTGCCTGTCCGCCACTTCTCCTGCCGGTGCCACCAAAGAAACTTCCAAAAGCATCATCACCGAAAATGTCGCCAAACTGGCTGAATATATCATCCATATTCATTCCCTGTCCGTTGAATCCACCTCCTCCACGGCCCTGTGCAAAAGCATTGTGGCCAAAGCGGTCATATTGTGCTTTTTTATCGGCATCATTCAAAACCTCATAGGCTTCAGCAGCTTCTTTAAATTTTTCTTCCGCAGCTTTGTCGCCAGGGTTTCGATCGGGATGGAATTGCATCGCCACTTTGCGGTACGCCTTTTTGATCTCTTCCTGCGAAGCAGATTTGCTAACGCCTAGTATTTCGTAATAATCTCTTTTGGTTGACATGCTGTTTGGGTTTGCTGAAGTATTTGGTTCAGCCGTTAATTATTTTCCAACTACTACTTTTGCGAATCGAATGATTTTATCGTTTAAATAATACCCTTTTTCCAATTCATCCACGACTTTGCCTTTTAGTTCGGGGCTGGCATCAATTTCCGTGATGGCTTCATGTTTCTCTACATCAAAATCTGTATGTAGGCTATCCATTGCTTTTAGCCCTTTTTGCTGAAGGGTATTCCTGAGTTTATTAAATACCAATGTGTTCCCTTCTTTTACGAGGTTGATGTCATCTAAATTTTTCATTTGCTTTTCGGCACGTTCACAATCATCGAGGACTTCCAGCATGGAAATGACAATTTCTTTACCGGCAGTTTGAATCAATTCTATTCTTTCTTTTGCAGTGCGTCTTTTGAAATTATCAAATTCGGCAAAAAGGCGAAGGTATTTGTCTTTTTGTTCCTGTATTTCGGCTTGTAGTTTTTCTATGGTGCCTTCGGTTTCTGCTTCCGGGTTGCTGAGGTGGGTATTTCCGGGAATATCAGCGTCTGCATTTATGTCCATCCCGATGTCTTCAGTGGCAGGTATCTTATTATCTTCCATACTTGTAATTTAAAATGTTTGCAAAGGTACAATAGTCAAACATTTTGCCAATGCACAGGACAAGCCAAATTGACACAAAAAAAGGGAGGAAACCGACGAATAGGAGTTATTTCACAACCTGGAACTTGCCTGACTCTAAAATGAGGCCGTTGCGGTCGCGAAGCTGGAATATGTAAATGCCGCGATAAAAATCTTCGAGATTCACATAAATAGTAGGAGGGGTGTTTTTCACTTCATACACTTTCTTTCCCATGAAATTGAAAATGATAA
>JBPOHG010000269.1:0-10451 GCA_052035835.1 Bacteroidota bacterium
CTATTGGGCACACAGGTCTCAAGGATTCATGAATAAAATATGCGTTGTTGCCGGCACTGTTGCAACCAATGAAAAAATACCCACGTTCCCTGGCTAACAAACATGCAGCCTGCAAGGATATCCCATAAAAGTTGAGTGGTGTTGATTTCCCCCTGATAAAATCGGGTCGATAAGGAATGGTAACAGCTTCTTCGTAACCAAATAAACTGTTGTATTCACAGATGATCACAGAGGGTTTAATAACATTGATTTCTTTCCATACCCAATAATCATTTCCATCAATATCAATACTAAGTATACCCACTTCAGGGTCGAAACCCTCCGCTTCCAATACCTGGTTAATATTTTCTTTTGTAATAAAACACTGACGGGCCCTGATATCATAAAAATTATGCATGAGGCCCGATTTAATCTGTCGTACATTTTCCACATCTCCATCCATCACCATTCCCGACCAATAATTATTCACCAGCAGGAAGCGTGTATTAGATTCCCTGTAATCCTCTACACCGAACTCAATAAATGTTTTGTTTTTTATGGGGAGTTTCTGAATGAGGTATTGAATAATTCCATCATCGCCAAACTGAGAGAATACCTGAAACTCAACTTCCGACAAGTTATCAATTTTTTCCTTTTGGGCGTTTAATGTTGCCTGGATACGGCCAAGATTGATTTTTGGGCTTTTGATATCTGCATGCTGATATTTCAGGATTGCATGAATCTCATTGAAGCGCCGGTTTTTCCTTACCAGGAAATCCTTTATTTTTTTATACATGTAAGGGTAGTTGTTACTTATTAATTTTCCATTGAATGGGGAAATAAAGGTCTCCCCACCTATTATCCAGCGGGAATTCATTACCCTCGTCCATGCCTTCGATATTTACCAGAGGGAAATGCAAAACGGTGTCATAAAACTCACTTTTATCGGGCCGAAAAACTGCCATCGAAAATAGATACTCCCCTTTTCGTAAACTACTCATTGAAAGAGGGATTTCTGTTTCAAAATACCCTGCAGCATTGATGGTACCAGACCGATCTGAAAAATGTGTACAAAATATTGCCTGCTCCCTAAAATTCTCCAGTACAAAACTTACATCCAGGTTGAGCTCCTGGTAGCATTCGATACCCACTATTACTGAAAATGAATCTCCTTGCTTGATGGAATTCTTCTTTTCGCCATTTTTCCTGATCTCGGCTTTTACAATTTTTGCCTTGCCATTACCAGATCGGCCTTTATAGTTCCTGATATCTGAAAATTGCTCATAATCATGCAGGTAATGATTTACTATTTCGGCAGTTTCACCAATACAATTAACCGAACCATTTTTCAAGTAAATTGCCCTATTCGTTAAGTTTTCAATGGCATTCATCTGGTGGCTTACAAATAAAACAGTCCTGCCTTCATTCTTGCTTACATCCTCCATTTTACCGAGGCATTTCTTTTGAAACTGGGCATCCCCAACTGCAAGCACTTCGTCTACAACCAATACTTCTGGTTCCATATGAGCAGCCACGGCAAAGGCTAAACGCACATACATCCCGCTACTGTATCGTTTTACAGGTGTATCTAAGAATTTTTCAATTTCAGCGAAATCAACAATTTCATCAAATTTCTTCCTTATTTCTACCCTGTTCATACCCAGGATGGCACCATTTAAAAATATATTTTCCCTGCCAGTAAGTTCTGGATGAAAACCAGTACCTACTTCAAGTAATGAAGCTACCCTTCCTTTAATCCTGATACTCCCGGAGGTAGGCTCTGATATCCTGGACAGAATTTTTAGCAGTGTACTTTTGCCAGCGCCGTTTCTTCCTATAATTCCAACCCTATCGCCCTGCTCAATATCAAAACTTACATTCTTCAAAGCCCAAAATTCCTCGGTAGTGCTATTATGGATGGAAGATGACTTTGCAAAACTAAATATACGTTTTACTTTATGTGCGATTTCATCCCTTAAAGCGGTATAACTTTCCGTTCCTTCATGAGAAATTAGAAAACTTTTAGAAAGATCTGCAACCTTTATTATGGATGACACTTTAGAATAATTTGAGGGTGTTTGAAAAATCAGAGGTACTTTAATATTTCCTGTGTATTACTACCAACAACTACCGCATTTGGAGGGACATCTTTGGTGATCACTGCACATGCACCGATGATGGCGCCATTGCCAATTGTAACTCCTTTGAGTATGGTGGCATTAAACCCTATCCATACATCGTCGCCAATAACAATTTCTGCCGCCCTGTAGTCTACACGCTCCTGTGGATGCTTTAAAAAGATATGCAGGAAATCTTTATGCCGATCGCCAGCATCCAAAGGATGCGCAATGTTATCATGTATATTAACATTATGCGAAATCAAAACCCTGTTACCAATAGACACTTTTTTACCCGACCAAATCCTAGAACCGTCACCTATATAACAGTATTCACCGATATTGATACACCCGCCATACTCCATAATTAGCAATTCACCCTGAATATTGGTATGCTTACCTACACTTATTAGGCTTTTATCTTTACGGTGATTAATGATGCTGCCATTCGTAGAAACAGATGCATCCGGGTGCAATTGTGCTATAGTAGCATAATGCTTCCTTTTAATCCCGGCAATGCGTATCCGGTATTCCACTCTACCGAGGTAATATAGTTTATAGCAAATATGCCTGATCGCACGCATCAACATGATTGGCTCTCATTTAAATTGTTGTCCATTCTGGATGAATAATAATATTGCCATATTCAATGCCTTCATACAGCGCAAGTTCTGTTCCGTTATCATGAATCATAACCGGGCAAACGCTATTAATGACATCGTACACTTTCCCATCCCTTGTCCACAATGCAAAAACAAATGAATAACTGTTAGGAGCTATCAGGCTTTTGGGAAGCCTCACTTCGCCATAATAAACACTGCCATTTTCATTGAAGTAAGCTACATCTTTTAATATGGTAAATACCCTGATATTAAATTTGTCTTCGAGGCCTATACCAACTTGCAACCCCATCGACTTTTCTGATATCCTGAAACTGAATTTAAGTATGATAGATTCATCAAAATCAAAATCGGAGGTAGACGCTCCTTTCTGATTAACCACTTCAATGCTGGTGAAAAAATTTTTCTTATTAACTACCCCTTCAGCTTTATAGTTATTTTTAACATCATCACTCCGAAGGTACCTTTCCACTACTTTCTTAATGTCGCCATTCATTTTAATTTGTCCGTTCGATAGTAAAATACCGGTCTGACAGAGTTGAGCCACTACACCCATATTATGGCTAACAAACAACACCGTTCTTCCCTCATTGGTGCTCACCTCTTCCATTTTACCGAGGCATTTTTTCTGGAACTGAGCGTCCCCAACAGCCAGCACTTCATCTACCACCAGTATTTCAGGTTCCATATGTGCTGCAACGGAAAAGGCTAAACGCACATACATCCCACTACTGTATCTTTTCACAGGGGTATCTAGGAATTTTTCTACCTCTGCAAAAGCCACGATTTCATCAAATTTCTTTCGGATTTCCATCCTGCTCATGCCCAAAATTGCTCCATTTAGAAATACATTCTCTCTTCCGGTTAATTCTGGATGGAAGCCGGTTCCAACTTCTAACAATGAAGCTATCCTGCCTTTGATTCTGATCTGCCCACTGGTTGGCTCGGTGATCCTGGAAAGTATTTTTAACAAAGTGCTTTTCCCGGCACCATTTCTCCCAATTATCCCCACACGATCGCCTTTGCCGATAGTGAAATTTAAATCCTTTAATGCCCAAAATTCTTCTTTGTGCCGGGTTTCGGCTTTGGGGCCAGGAAAGCTAAATGCTTTCTTCGCTTTACGGCTGATGACATCACGCAAAGCTGTATACTTTTCCCTGCCTTCATGTGAAATCATGAACTTCTTTGACAAATTATTTACTTCGATGATAGAAGACAAGGATCAAAAGTTAAAGAGTGAAATTGTATTAAATATTATCGGCAAAGGTTTTTTCCATTTTACGAAAATAACGGATGCCTAGCCATAGGAAAATGAGCGTAATGGCTACTGATACAAAAAATGAAGGCCAATGCATCGGGTCTCCCAACAAGCACCACCTGAAACCATCTATCACACCTACCATTGGGTTCAACGCATACAAGAGTCTGTATTTTTCATGAATTACCATGCTATTAAAGCCTACAGGGCTAACATATAACCCAAATTGTACAATAAAAGGGATGATGTACCTAAAATCACGATAGCGTACATTCACTGCCGTTAGATACAACCCTATTCCAAATGCGCAGGTAAATGCAAGAAGTATAAACAAAGGGAGAAAAATAATATTCCAGGAAGGCAGATAACGGAACCATGCAAACATACAAAGTAAAATCCCAAAAGAAATGGCAAAATCCACCATGCTAGTAATTACAGAACTCGCAGGAATGATCATTCGGGGGAAATACACTTTAGTAATCAGGTTAGAATTCCCAATTAAACTGCCGCTCGACTCACTCAATGCGTTGCTAAAAAACTGCCAGGGCAGCATCCCGGCAAAAACCATAAGCATATAAGGAGCGTCACCGGGGTAATTCATATTGGCAATTCGCTTGAATACAATCGTAAAAATAATAGTGGTAAGCAAAGGCCTGATGATACTCCACGCGGCGCCTAATACAGTTTGCTTATAGCGAACTTTAATATCCCTCCAACTGAGTATATAAAATAGTTCCCTGTAACGCCAAAGGTCCCGCCAGTAATTTTTTTCGGTACGGCCGGGTTCTATCACCAGGTCCCACTCGCTATTATCCTGCTTAGAAGTTATTGAAGTATTCATGATTATTATTGTAAGGAACTATACTGCTATTGATGAATGCCGGCTTGCATCTAAAATGGTTTCAAGCCTTGTTGCATAATTTTCGTACCCAAACATATCGATCAGCAAATCCTGATCTGGTAAAAAACCATTCCTGTTGATTAAAATTTTTCCGATAGCATTTTCTATTGCCGATGTATCGAGCGGGTCTACAAGGATGCCGAGCCTTCCATTGCACAACGCATCTACGGATCCATCTTTATTTCCTGCAATCACTGGTAGCCCGTAATACATAGCTTCAATAAACACAATTCCAAAGCCTTCTTTCATGCTTGGCATTACATAGATATCAGACATCGAAAAGTGATCAACCAGTTCTTCTTCTGCTATAAAACCTGCAATCGTCACTTTTCCAGAAAGCCCAAGTCGTACGATCAATTCGTCGAGGTGGCTTTTCTCTTCTTCATCATAGCTACCCGCTATAAGGTACCTAACATTAGGGTACCGAGCAATAATATTAACCATAGCATGCAAAACACGATCGTAACCTTTGTAGCGTTCTTTTGAAGAAAGCCTGGTTAATGTAAAAAGTACCTGATGTTCATCTGTATACCCATATTTTTTTCGAAGCGCATTGCTGTTCGCTTTATTGCTAACGGGTAAAAATGGGTCGAGGCAGTTGTTAAGCACTTTGCACCGCTCGGGGCGGATGGCGTGTGTCTTTTGGATTTTGTCGGAGGTAAACATGCTCACCGGGATGATGATATCACAACTTTGCAACATCATCTTGCGCCGCTTACTAAGGTTGCCCCAAATTTCAATCCCATGTGCAAAAAGGACAATTTTAGTTGCCGGCGATATTTTTTTTATCATCCAGGCAACTACAAGCAAGTTGATATGGCTTAAAATAACAGTATTGCATCTTCTTGCTTTCCAGATTGAAGCAAGAATAAATTTAACTTTTGCAGTACCATAGCCCCTGAACATTTCTGAAGGGAAATATTTGTTTTCATCAGCATCCGACTGCCGATCATACATGCTGTACACCAGTGCCATGGAATTATTGCGCAATGAACTTTCATACAATGCTTTGCCTACCACCCTGCACACTTTTTCTATTCCGCCAGTAGCAGCAAATACTTTGAGCGTAAGAAAAAGTATTTTGTTGTTCAATGCTGTAAGCGTGGAAAATTTAGATCGCTTTGAGATTCCGAAGAATAATCAGCGACATCATATGAGACCAGTGAAGTTTACCTTCAAGGAATTTTTTATGGCTGGCACGGGCATTTTTGCTACCGTCTTTCATGAGGCCCGATACAAAATCACTACCCGATAACCATTTGGCAAAAGGAAAACTGAAACCCATTTTTGGACGGTTCCAAATTTCTTCTGGCAAACTATCGTTGAATGTATTGATGAGAAATTGCTTCGCCATGGGCCCCTCGTACTTAACCGTGGGATCCATTCGCAATGCCAGCCGGATAACATCATCATATAAAAAAGGCACCCTTATTTCAACCCCATGGATCATACTCATTACGTCGGAATCCCTGAGCAACTGGTTTTGCATATATAAGTTGAACTCCATCCAACTGGCCTGGTTTTTACTGTCCAGCACATCGATATCATTGAAAACCGGTTGATCATTGAGTATGTTCCAGATATTTTTTTCATATGCACCGGTTTGCTTGGCAATTTCCAGCGGACTGTAATGTCCACGCAAGAAAAGATATAAACCCTTCACCCCGTCCATTTGCAGGTATGCCATCCTGTTGAGCCTTTTGAACGAACTGCGTTTACCCATGCTCGTGATAGCATCCGGGAATTTTTGAAGCAATATTGCCGCATGGATCCTGTTAAAAGACGGGTAGCCTCCAAACAATTCATCTCCGCCCAATCCAGATAGAACCGCTTTAAGCCCCCGAGCGGCGGCATATTTGCTGATGAACCAGGTATTCACCCCATCGCAGCTTGGCATATCCATGCTGTTGAGAATTTCGGGAAGTGACCGGTGAAACTCATCCTCTTTGAGCAGGTATTGGTAATGATTACAATGTAGCCTTTTGATGAGGAGGTCCTGGTATTGCTTTTCAGAATATGCTGGCTCCTCAAAATATATAGAAAGGGTGTTAAGATCTGTTTTTTTGTGCCTCGCAGCCAGGCTGGCTATTATACCCGAATCGAGGCCGCCGCTTAAAAAAACACCTACAGGTGCATCTGCGAGCAAATGCCTTCTTACCGAAGCATCCAGGGCATTGGCTGTTTCAACAGTTTCATTCACCCCGCTATTGTAACTACTGCTATAACTGTAATGTGCAAAAGACTGAAGGGTGAATTTTTTACACTCGGGCTGGTATTTTATAAAACAGCCTTTTTGCAATGGCTTCACATCCGAGATCGTAGTAACGGGTTCGGGTACATGCCCGTAAGCCATCAGGTATACAGGCCAGTTGTCATTTGCCCTGCTATTTTTATCTACCGCTTTAAAGGCCCTGGTTTCAGAAGCAAAAACCAGCCGGCCATTATTGTAAGAATAATAAAGCGGTTTGATGCCTGCGGTATCCCTTGCCAGGTAAAGCGTCCTATCGGCACTATCCCATAATGCGAGGGCAAACATCCCTTTCAGTTTTGCGAATGCATGGGTGCGCCATTGCGCAAATGCAGCGAGAATAACTTCTGTGTCGGTATGATTGGTGAAAACGTGCCCAAAGTTCAGCAGTTCATTTTTCAAGTCCAGGTAATTGTATATTTCACCATTATATGTAATGTGGTACCTGTCCTGATATTGCATGGGCATATGCCCTTCTGAAGTAAGATCAATTAAAGCAAGCCTTCTATTACCCAGCACGAGGTGATCGGGAGAAGAAATGAAAATTCCTCCATCATCGGGGCCACCATGCTTTTGAAGCATGCACATTTCCAACACCATCTTTTCGATGTTGTTTACTTCCTGCGTCCCGTCTACCATACCAGCAATCCTACACATGAGCTACCGCCGAACTGCTGTTATGGTTTTTGGTAGTGTAATAATAGTAGTTCTTTTCAAAATTGTTGTAGGTGGAAGTGAGGCCCTCTTCCAGGTCTATGACTGATTTCCAGCCAAGCCTGGTTATTTTATCTACATTGAGCAATTTGCGTGGCGTACCATCTGGTTTTGATTCATCAAAAATGATATTGCCATTGTAATTAACAATTTTCTTTATAATGGTGGCCATCTCTTTGATGGTATGGTCTATCCCCGACCCCACATTGATAATTTCGGAAGATTCATAACGCTGCATCAGGAAATAGCAGGCCATGGCAGCATCATCCACATGCAGGAATTCCCGTCGAGGCTTTCCTGTACCCCAAACAGTTACTGTAGGGTCGTTTCGCAATTTAGCTTCGTGGAATTTACGCAAAAGCGCAGGCAACACATGGGCATTTTGCAAATGATAATTATCGCCAGGGCCATACAGGTTTGTTGGCATTGCGCTGATGAACCTGCAACCATACTGGCGGTGATAAGCCTGGCACATTTTAATACCTGCAATTTTTGCAATCGCGTAGGCATCATTGGTAGGTTCTAGGAAGCCGGTCATCAGGTAATCTTCTTCTATTGGCTGAGGAGCATTTTTTGGGTAAATACAACTACTTCCCAAAAAAAGCAGTTTTTCTGTACCCCATTTATAAGCCGAATGAATGATGTTGTTTTGAATGGCGAGGTTATCAAAGATAAAATCTGCCGGGTAAGTTTGATTGGCCAAAATGCCCCCAACTTTAGCTGCAGCCAGGAATACATATGCCGGCTGTTCGTTTTCAAAGAAATCACTTACCAGTTTCTGGTCACGCAGGTCTAACTCCTCAGAAGTATGTGTGATGATGTTTGTGTACCCTTTTTTCCTCAACAACCTTAATATGGCACTACCTACCAGCCCATTATGACCTGCCACATATATTTTATCGGTAAGTTTCATTCAACTGAATATTTATATGTAATTTATTAATATTTTTTGGTTTTGGAAAGCCCCTCAAAACTATTTACGAAATTCTGCCGGCTCCAGGTTGCTTTTGTCTATAACTGCTCTCAATTGGATGCCCATACTATCTATCTGAACCCGGGCTTTATGCCCGCTTACCTCAACAATTATACCACGATAGTTCATCAGTACCCCCTGGCGGATCATTACCGTTGTATTCACCTCTAATTGACGGTCAACAACTTCTACATCTTTGAATTCCCGCAGGAATTTACGGATGGTGTCAATTTCCGACTCTCGCACCCGGGCTGGTTTCCCCAGCCAATGAACGAAATTTACGATCCCGTCGATTTTGGTAATCTCCCATTTTTTATCTTCTGAAATCTTTACGAAAACATAGCCTTTAAACAATGGCTCCAGCACCAGTTTTTTTCTGTCGCTCCATTGTTTCACAACCCTGTTCAGCGGACAATAACCGGTGAGCCCCTTTTCGAGCAAAAGGCCTGCGACTTTTTTCTCCCACCGAGGCCTCGTATACACCACATACCAGTATTCATTTTCTTCCATAGTGACAAAGCTTCGCTAGTCCTCAGTCACATTCATTTTGTGAACTGAAGACGGTTGTGCTATCATAGCAAATGAAAATTATCTTCGTTTTCCAAACAAACGCTTCAAAAACCCTTTAATATTGAAAAGGTTTTTAAAGCCTGGCTGAGATTCATCCTTAATATAATAGCTGCCTTCTTCACTGCCATAGCCGTAGCCATAACCATATCCATAGCCATAGCCGTACCCATAGCCATTCCCATAACCTCCGAAACCATAATTGAACAATGATATTCCCCTTGGTTTAATACCATTGAATACGATCGACATGCTATTAAATTTCTTTTCCCTGTTAAAACCGTCAATCATTCGCATGAAAACATTGGGAGTATGGTTATGACGAACCACAAAAATGGTGGTATTGGCGTATTGTGCCAGTAATTGCGCATCCGTTACCGGCCCAATAGGCGCAGTATCTATAATGATATAATCAAAGCGCTCTTTCAGGATATCAATCATCTGAGCAAACTCCGGCTTACCAATTAATTCAGTTGGGTTGGGCGGGATAGGCCCTGCAGATACGAGGAATAAATTTTTAAACGCTGTTGGTTTGATAATATCATCGATAGCCGCTTTACCAACCAGGTAACTCGTAATACCCGGATCTCTTTTTACTTCCAGTTTCTTGCTGAGCTTTGGTTTACGGAGATCCATTTCCATCAACGCCACCTTTTTACCTGTTAGTGTGATACTCATGGCCATGTTAATAGCGATAAAACTCTTTCCTTCTCCAGAAATACTGGAGGTAATCATGAGCACTTTATTCTGCTCATTAAATCCCATAAAGGAAAGATTCGTTCGAAGCGCCCTGAATTGTTCTGCAATAACGGTTCGTTTACCTTCAGAAATTGCGATGGCTTCATCTGTCTTGGCCTGTACTATTTCACCAATCACGGGAACCGATGTTTTGTTTTCTATCTCGGTCCTGAACATGATTTTATTATTGAATTGTTCGAAGGCTTGTACATAGAAAAGAAATACAATGAGGCCAATGAGCATTCCTGTCCAGTAATAATTTTTAGGGATTGGCCGGATGGGGCCATAAGAATACCCTTTTTCTAGTACCCGAAGATCTGCACTGGTAGATGCAGA
>JBPOHG010000299.1:0-10831 GCA_052035835.1 Bacteroidota bacterium
GCCCCACCCATTGTAAATGTACTTACCAGCCAGGAAGTACCTTCCAATGGCACCAATGACCTGTTATCAAAGATCCTGAATGCACCTGGTTCCAGGATTCCATCCCTCGTGTACCAGAACATGATTAACCTCGGATTGAACCCTGTACAGGATTTTGAAAAAACATTTGCCCGCAAGCTCGATTCAACACAATATATCTATAACAGGCAATTGGGTATGATCTCTTTAAGCCAGCCCCTCCAAACTGATGAAGTGCTGGCTGTTGCGTATCAATATTCTTTTAATGGCCGCATTTACCAGGTAGGTGAATTTTCGCAAGACGTAACACCTGATACAACTTCCGCCACTCAAAATATCCTGTTTCTAAAACTCTTGAAAGCTACTTCTCAGCGCCCGGCACTTCCCATCTGGAACCTGATGATGAAGAATGTGTATTCAATCGGATATGGAACGTTGTCTCCTTCCGATTTTAGGTTGGATGTTTTGTACCAGGAACCAGGTTTAGGCGCTAAGCGTTATGTGCCCTATGGAGATAAAAACCTGGGTGCCCCCATTTTGTCATTAATCAATTTAGACCGCCTGAACGGACAGCTGGATCCGCAACCAGATGGTGTTTTTGATTTTGTTGAGAATTTTACAGTAGTTTCTCAATACAGCCGTGTTGTATTCCCGGTATTGCAACCGTTTGGGCGTGACCTGGCGGCACAGATATACACTTCTCCCCCCGCTTCAGTAAAAGATACGCTCTTTTATGCACTATATGATTCAATTAAGGCTGTTGCACAACAATATCCCAACCTCAACAGGTTTGTGTTGAAAGGAACGGCCAAAACATCAGGATCTTCTGATATCAGTATCGGGTATAACATTCCCAGAGGATCGGTAACGGTAACGGCTGGGGGCAGAACATTGCAGGAAGGCGTAGATTATGATATCAACTATGACCTGGGTACGATTAAAATGACGAACCAGGCCATCCTCAACGCAGGTTTGCCGGTTCAGGTAAACTTTGAAAACAACGCCACTTTTGGTTTGCAGCAGCGAAATTACCTTGGCTTGCGGCTCGACTATATGGCAAAGAATACCGCCAAAGAACAATTGTCTATTGGTGGTACCATTGTAAGGTTGGGTGAGCGCCCATTCTTTACCAAAGTGAATTATAATGAAGAGCCCATTCGCAATACGATGTATGGCCTTGATGTGAATTACCGCAAAGAAATCCCCCGGCTTACAAAAATCCTGGATAAACTTCCATTCTACAGTACAACTGCACCATCAACGATTAATGTATATGCAGAAGGTGCGTTGCTTAAACCAGGCCATGCGCCACAGATTGGCCGTGGTAAAAACGGATTGGTGTATATAGATGATTTTGAAGGCAGCAAATCGGGTATTGATCTCCGTTTCCCATTGGTGAGCTGGGCACTGGCATCTACCCCTCTTGGTGCTACTGATATAAATGGTAATGTCCTGTTCCCCGAAGCCAATCTGAGCGACAATCTTGATTATGGCAAAAGCCGGGCAAAAATAGCCTGGTATCAGATCGAACAAACCCTTCAACAAATTGATGCCCCTAATAATCCGATTGGTAGCAGGGATGAGTTGAGTGACCCTCGTGTAAGGCAGGTGTATCAGAAAGAGATTTTCCCACAACGTACAACAGGTTTTGGAGAAAGCCAGTTGGTTACATTCGATCTTGCATATTACCCAACAGAGAAGGGCCCGTATAATTATGAGTCGAGTGCTGCCAACCTCAACCCCGATGGTAAGTTTAAAGCACCCCGTACAAAGTTTGGTGGTTTAATGCGGGGAATCGACCAACCAGATTTTGAAACAAGCAATATTGAGTTTATTGAATTCTGGATGCAGGATCCATTCATCCTTCCACAGTATGCAACGACCAATGGAGGTAAACTATATTTCAACCTGGGTAATATTTCTGAAGATATCTTAAAAGACGGCAAACGTTTTTTTGAAAACGGGCTTAGCACACCCAATGCACCAGCTCCCGAAGATTTAACCATTTGGGGCAGGGTGCCACGAAATAATTTCCAGGTTACCAATGCATTTAGTAATAATCCCGAAGACAGGCCATTTCAGGATGTTGGATTTGATGGATTAACTGATACTGCAGAAGTAAACCGCAGGGCCGCATACCTGGCCGAACTGGCTACTAATTTTGGCACGTCTTCACAGGCATATCAAAATGCATTAAGGGATCCTTCGAGTGATAATTACAGAAATTACCGCGATGCCGGTTTTACAGGAAGTGACGGTATCCTTTCCCGTTATAAACATTTTAATGGTCCGGATGGCAATTCACCTATTGCTGATGGCGGTGAATTTTCTTCTGCTGCTACATTGTATCCCGATGGAGAGGATGTAAACAGGGAGAATACGATGTCTCAAACCGAAGAATATTTTCAGTATATCGTAGACATCAAGCACAAAGATGCGCCTGAAATGATCATCGGTAATAATTACATCGTTGATAAAAAAACGGTTACGGTTAATCTTGTAAACGGAACATCAAGGGATGAAACCTGGTACCAGTTCAGGATACCCATTGGTAACTACAATGCCAAAATAGGGAACATCCCTGATTTCAAATCCATTCGATTCATGCGCATGTTCCTTACTGGTTTTGAGGACAGTGTGGTGATGCGTTTTGGTTTATTGCAACTTACCCGTAATATCTGGCGTAAATTCCAATATAAGATTGATACCACGGGTATTTATTCGCCTACATCAACTACCACATTTAATGTGGAAGCCGTTAACATTGAAGAGAATGATAAGCGTACACCGCTGCCGTATCGTACACCAAGAGAAATCCAGCGTGTACAAACACTCAGTAACAATGGGGTAAACTTATTACAAAATGAACAGGCCATGAGCCTTACATTCTGTAACCTATTGAAGAATGATGCCAAAGCAGTATTTCAAACCTTTGCGAACAGGGATATCCGCCAATTCAGGAAATTGTCGATGTATATACATGCAGAACAGGCACAAAACCCGGCCAATACCATTCGTGACAAAGACCTTACGGCTGTTATCAGGATGGGTACAGATTTTGTAAACAACTATTATGAAGTACGTATCCCGCTAAATTTAACGCCATTGAATGTGGGGGCGAACCCCGATTCGGATGCCTACAATGATACATTGTGGATACCATCCAATTCCCTTGACCTGGATTTGGAAGCGCTTACAAAAATCAAACAACAAAGAAATGTTTCGGGAGCTGCGCCCGACCAGATATTCAGGCTTTTACAGGGTAACGGCCAAACGTATTCGGTAATGGGTAACCCTAACCTTGGTGAAATCAGGGGTATTTTGCTGGGGGTAGAAAATAGTAATTCGCCTGCAGCGTGCGGACAAATATGGGTAAATGAACTCAGGCTTTCTTCCATCAATGAAAAAGGCGGCTGGGCTGCGCTGGGCAGGGTAGATGTTAACCTGGCCGACCTGGGAACCATTTCCGTATCGGCGAATACGCATTCGAGTGGTTTTGGAACACTGGAACAAAGGGCGGTTGAGCGTTACCGTGACGACTTCCTTCAGTTTGATATTGCAGCAACCCTTGAATTAGGTAAACTCCTCCCCAAAAAAATCGGGATGTCCATTCCTGTATATGCAAGTTATTCGCAAACGACCAGTACTCCGGAATATGACCCGTATGATATGGACATTAAGTTGAAAGATAAACTCAACACATCGCCCAGGTCGCAACGCGATTCTATCCGTAACAATGCGATTGACTTCACATCGGTTAAAACACTCAACTTTACCAACGTTCGAAAAAATAAAACAAACGGGAAGGCGCCTAAAATTTATGACATAGAAAATATTGATGTCAGCTATTCATATATTCAAACCATCAGCCATAACCCATTGATAGAAAACAATGAGGTTACCCGTCACCGTGGTGCGATTGGGTATAATTATGCGCCTCAGCCTAAATATATTGAACCTTTTAAGAAGTTCTTCCGCAAATCAAAGACGAAGTGGTTCGATTTGATCAAAGATTTTAACTTCAACTACCTGCCATCACAATTAAGTTTCAGGGCAGATATCAGCCGGCAGTTTGGCGCTATCAGGCCCAGGAGCGTTGGGGTTTCCAAATATGCTATTCCCGAAACCTACGATAAATACTTTACCATGCAGCGTGATTATATCATGCGCTGGAATTTCACACGTTCCCTGAATTTTGATTATACAGCAACCAACAATTCAAGGATAGACGAACCCGCTGGAAGATTAGATACCCGGGATAAAAAAGATACGGTGTGGCGCAATCTGATGAAAGGGGGTAGAAACACCATTTTTAACCAAACGGCCAATTTCTCATATACTGTCCCTACGTCTAAATTGCCATTGCTCGACTGGACAACCGTGAACCTACGTTACCAGGCAAGTTATCGTTGGATCGGGGCTTCCCGCCTGGCCGTTAACCTGGGCAATTTCCTGGAGAATGGCCAGCAAAAAGAAGGCACTGTTCAGCTCGACCTTACACGGCTTTACCAGAAATCAAAATGGTTGAAACAATTAGATCAACCTTCTAATCCGGAAGATAAAGAGCGTTGGAAGAAAAGAATTACCAAAGTGAAAGATTCTGTTACTACCAAGTCGGGTAAGCGAATCCTGCAAACCAGGCGTGTGGTAGATAAGGGTGCCGTGCCGTTCCTCAGCAAAGGTGCCAGGGTGATTGGTAAACTGCTTACGAGCTTAAAACAGGTGAATTTCTCTGTATCAGAAATGGCCAGTACCAGGTTGCCCGGATATACGGATAGTACGCAGTTTCTTGGACAAAACTTTAGGAGTATGGCTCCCGGATGGGATTTTGTACTGGGTAAACAACCAGATACCAACTGGCTCAACCGGAAAGCTGCACAAGGGCTTATTACGAGGGACAGTAATTTCAATTCCCTGTTCCAGCAAAATTTTGATCAACGTATTACTTTATCGGCACAGCTTGAGCCTATCAGGGATATGAATATCACTATTAACCTGAGTAAAACATTTACCAAGAATTACAGTGAAACATTCAGGTTTATTGATACTGCCATTGGTGGTACCAATCCAACATTTAAGCACCTGAATCCTTATGCAGGTGGGGGATTTGATGTGTCTTATGTTGCTTTCAAAACATTGTTTGGCAAATTTGATCCGAACCGTGTTTCTGAGACCTTTAAAACATTCGAACAAAACAGGCTGGTATTGTCGAAGCGCCTGGGCACACAAAACCCATACAGTGCGGGCCAGCCGGTTGGTACAGACGGGTATTATTATGGCTATGGCCGTTATGCAGTGGATGTTTTGATCCCATCATTCATTGCTGCTTATACAGGGCAAAGCCCCGAAAAAGTTGGACTCATCAAACAGAACAATTCAAATATCAAATCAAATCCTTTTAAGTCAATTCTCCCCAGGCCAAACTGGAAGATAGATTACAATGGTTTGAATAAAGTGAAACCACTCGATAAGATATTCACAAGCTTTAGCGTATCGCATGGCTATACCGGCAACCTGAGCATGAATGGGTTTACATCGGCATTGCTGTACCAGGATGTATCGAGGTTTGGTTATCCATCTTTTTATGATTCCAGTTCTAATAACTTTGTTCCTTACTTCCTCATCCCCAATGTTACCATACAGGAACAGTTTTCGCCATTGCTTGGTTTCGATATGATGTTTGTAAATCAGTTCCAGGCCAAATTTGAATACTCAAAAACAAGGCAGTTAAGTTTGAGTTTATATGACTACCAATTGAGTGAAGTAAGGAGTACCGAATTTGTCATTGGTGCAGGATACAGGAAAAGAGGTTTGAAATTATTGGGAGGATTGAAATTGCCGAAATTCCTCAATAAGAGTGGTGGTAAAACGCTTGATAATGAAATTAACTTCAGGGTAGATTTCCGTATCAGGGATAATGTAACTGCGAATAGTAAACTTGATCAGGATAACAATTTTGCAACTGGTGGAAGTAAAGAAATTACAATTAGCCCAACGATAGATTATTTCCTCAATAACAGGGTCAATATTAAGTTGTATTATGATCAGCGTAAAGTGAAACCTTATATCTCATCCAGTGCACCAACCACTAATACCAGGGCTGGTGTACAGATCAGAATTTCATTGTCGCAGTAGATAATAATGCGAATACATTTAAAAAGCCGTTTGATTTATCAAACGGCTTTTTTTATTATTACTTAACTTTTTTCAGCAGCATCACATAGCCACAAAGTTCCTTTTTCTTCTTCTTATTAACCTGTACTGGTTTCATCATGTGGTATTCGCTAAACTGAGGGATGTAAGAGTAAGAAATAACGTTGCCATCTACATCGCCCCACATTTTTTTCTGATATACTACCTGCCTTTCATTCCAGTCGAACATGCGAACCTCATATAGCTTTGAAGTGATATCTCCAATGAATACAAATTGGTACCAGCTACCTTCTGTAAGCGGAACGATTACCGGCATTTCATATTCGCTTTCCATTGTCATGGATGCTTCTTTAACAATAATAAATCCCTGGGTTGCGAGTAATTTTTTGATGCTGTCGGCTTGTTGGGTAATTCCAAGATCGGCACTGGACCGCTGGCGTATTACATCCTGCGCATTGGTATGAAAGTGCATGAGCGCAGCAGCAAGTAAAAAAGCCGTGGATAATAAAAACTTTTTCATGGTGTTTTCATTGGATAGTTCTTGCAAGTATAGTAAAAAAAAATCCCGGAAGCAAGGGCGCTTACCGGGTATTTTATTGTGTTGAAGCTGAAGTTTTTTTTATCCTGGCTAACTTATTGATTTTTATTAAAATAATAAACATTTGCCTGTTGCGTACAGGTGATATTAATTTCATTGATGCAAACATGTGATGGCTGTTGTGCAACATAAAGTACAGTGTCGGCTATGTTTTCGGCACTCAGTGGTTCGTAGCCGGCGTAAGCAGCGGAGGATTTTTCGGTATCCCCTTTAAAGCGCACAAGGCTGAATTCGGTTTCTACCGCACCCGGGTGGATACCGGTTACTTTAATGGAATGTTTGAGCAGGTCGATACGCATGGAACGGGTGAGTGCATCTACAGCAAATTTACTTGCACAATAAACATTTCCGTTTTCATACACTTCTTTTCCTGCAATTGAACCAATGTTGATGATGTGTCCAGATTTTCGATTAATCATGAACGGCAGAATGGCCCTGCTAACATATAACAGGCCATTTACATTGGTGGCAAGCATGGTATCCCAGTCCTGCAAATCTGCATTTTCGAAACTATCCCTACCCAAGGCCAATCCGGCATTGTTTACGAGCACATCTACATCCTTCCAATCATCTGGTAAAGCACCAATGCTGCTGAATACCTCATCCTTTTGCTGCACATCAAACTGGAGTGTATACACCTGTATGCCGAAATCTTTTTCGAGTAATGCTTTTAGTGAATCCAGCCTTTCTTTTCTTCTGCCTGTAATAATTACATTAAAGCCTGCTTTGGCAAAACGGTATGCACAAGCATAACCAATTCCCGCAGTAGCCCCACTGATGAAAGCGATTTTTGTCATACTGCAAAAATAGGGATACATGCAGTAGAAAGCCCTGCTGTAATTGGTAAATAGCAGTTTTGTTTACCTGATTAAAACGACGTAGCCTTTTTTGGTGCGGAGTTCATTTTTGTAAGTGACCCCCTGTGCCATCCATACAAAAGTACCGGGGTCCTGTGGCTTGCCCCTGAAAATACCATCCCAGCCAGCATTCTTGGCGGCGGAGGATTCATATACCAATTGCCCCCAGCGGTTGAATATTCTGAAATAATTCAATGATTTCATCCCAAGTAAAATAGGCCTGATGATATCGTTCTTGCCATCACCATCGGGCGTAAAAGCGGTGGGAACATACATATCTGGGTCGATCGTATACACGGTAACAGTAACGCTGTCTGTAGCCTTGCAACCATATTGGTCTGTACCTTCAACAATGTAAATGATATTGTCTTCAGGTTTCGCCAGTGGATTAGAAATATTGGTGCCCGATAACCAGCCCGGTAAACGTGGGGGTGACCAGCTCCATAAGAATGTAGAAGCCCCGGTTGCACGTATGGGAAGGGGTTGCCCGGCAACTAATACAGTATCTTTTCCGGCATCAACCTGTAGTTTGGGTACAACATGAATGAAAACTGTATCGGATACAGCCCTGGTACATCCGAGGGTATCCGTTACTGTTACAATATACCGTATGTCTTCCTGCGGAAGGATAATATTTGTTTGAGAAGCATTTGGAGCAGATAAATAAGTGGTTGGCGACCAGCTGAAAATGCTGCCTCCAGTGGCAGTTAGTTGCCCATTAGAACCAATACAGATGGCTGAATCTGGCCCTGCATTTGCATTTGGATAAGGTGCTACTTTGATAAATATATTTGCTGTATCGCTACAGGTGCCAATATTTCCAATAACCTGGTACCTGATAGAAACCGGCGGCCTTGTAAAAGGGTTTTTAATACTATCATTGTTAAGATACAAATCAGGCGTCCATACATATTGCAACGCATCCCCAGTGGCCCTTAGCCTGAACCCTTCAGGTTTGCAGATAGAAGTATCAGCCCCAGCGTCAATCACGGTTTTCCTTTTCACTTGAACGGATAATGAATCTTCTGTAAAACACCCTATACTATCAGTAAGGCGTACATGATAAACGATGAACGTGTCGGGTGTTGCGATAGGAGTAGGGGAAGTGTTACTGCTAAGATATGTGGGAGGCCACCAGTTTACCTGGCCGTTCCCCAACGCCTGCAATTGCAATGGATCAACTATACAAATGGTAGTGTCGTTTGTTAGATGGAGCGCCGGTTTCTGCCTGGCTGTTACCCTTACTGTATCTTTCCTCATCCTGCTACAGCCTGCTACTCCAACCGAAACAATGTAATTCGTTGTTATGGAAGGAGAAGCAAGTGGATTGGCAATATTGGGGTTGCTCAAGCCGGTTGTGGGGCTCCAGCTATATTGAACCCCACCGGTAGCCTGTAAGCTTACTGCATTTTGGCCAAGGCAATAGTTCGCATCAGGGCCGGCATTGGGTATTGCCAGCGGCGTAACAGGAATGGTAATATTTTTTTGTACAACACAATGGCTTCCCCACCTGGTTTCGAGGGTGTATGTGGTATTTATAAAGGGGTATGCACGGGTAATCCTGTTTGTTGGGGCTGCAATTGAATTTGTGGGTGACCATTTCCAGCTTAAATGGCTGGTTTTATTACTGGTGCCAGTAAGTACAAGCGTATCTTCCTGGCAAATAGCAGCAGGTAGTGCCTGTATATGATTGGTTAGATCGAAAAGGGGAGTCAGCCTTACAGAATCTGTATTCCTGCAACCTGATACATTGATGGTTGCAATATATGTTGTGGGGACTGAAGGGAATACTATGGGGGTAGTGGTATTTGCCCCTGATATATTGGAGGCTGGCGACCAACTGATACTGCCAGTACCCGTTGCTGTTAGTTGCAAGCTGTCTAACCCACAATAACTGGTATCTGCAGGTGCAACAACTATAGCGGGAGTTGGTAATACGGTTACCAGGTGGTCAACTGTATCCACACAGCCTTTACTGTTTGTTACTACCAGTGTAACCTGGTACGTTCCGGCATTGGAATAAATATATTGCGGATGCTGAATACTGCTGGTATCATTAAGGGTTGTTGTATTACCAAAATTCCAACTCCAGCTGTCTACTATTCCATAATTCGTTACCGTCGTATCATTGAAAATAACCGGCTGCCCTGTACAAAAAGGAGCATTGGCTGCAAACCCGGGAAAGAAACCAGGATAAACCCTGATGGTGGTATAAGCAGAATCACTACAATCGCCGCCTTTGTTAATAATAAATTTTACCGTGTAAATACCTGTATCTGGGTACACATATACCGGCGCATCGTTTATGGCAGTATCTGCCAATGTAGACGGGTCGCCAAAATCCCAAAAGACGGTATTGGCACCTAAACTGTTATGGGAAAACTGCACATTGAAACCATCACAGGTAATATAATCGGGCATGGCAACTGCTTCAATGGGAATACAAGGGGATACTTTTACCAGCAGGTCTTTGCGGTGAGTGGTAACCAAACGGCCGTTTTTGTATGCACGAACACAAACACATACCACATAATTCCCTTCATTCGGCGCTATACCGCTGATGATGCCCGTTTGCGGATTGATAGTAGCGAGATTTCCAAGCGGTGTTGTTGCCGTAAATCCATTGATGTAGGTTACCGAGCCATAGGGCGGTGTTGCAGGGTCTTCAAATCCTGAGTTGGTTGCCAGTCCGCCGTCATAAGCATTACAGAAACTATATACAAGCGAATCGCCGTCTATATCAGTAGCGCTAAAATCGAGTGTAAAAGGCGAATTGAAGCAGATAACGGAAACGGGTAATTGAAATTGTGGGCTTATGTCGTTGGGGATACCATTGGGGAGTTGCAAATTGCCAGGGATCACACAGGTATAAGTGGCGCCGGTTGCATCAATTCCTGCAGAAACGTTGGCCATATTCAGTTGGCGGCAACAGGTTTGATGGGCAACAGTGTATCCATTGTTGTTTACCGGCAGCTCAATAGTCATTGAATATGTTGCGTATGTATAATTCAGGTTGGGTGGGTTGGTTAGGCAGGAAGAAGCCAGGATAGGTACAGGTAAAATTCCCGGCGGGTTATCCATCAACATGGTCCAGTTTTGAAAAGTCGTAGGGCCGGGTACTTTTGTATTATTATCGTTATTAAAAATCCCAACAACATAGGATGGTCCAAGATTTGCCACATTGGGCCCTGTAGCATCTCCTTTT
>JBPOHG010000272.1:0-1505 GCA_052035835.1 Bacteroidota bacterium
ATATGAACGCCATCAAAAGTTACATCCAGCAATGGATTGTACCTGTCTTCACGAACATAGATATCTTTAAAAAGTACATTGTTATAATGGTATTGTTCGGGCTGGTCATTATCGGGGTTAAATTCCACGAACAAAGTATTATTGCCCGGGTAATTCCTTGTATCAATCTGGTAATTCAAAATAAGCGTATCTCCGGCTACAAGCGATTTGCGTTTTGGAATGATGATTTCATGTGGCACATTGTTGCGGTCGGTGATAATGAACTTCACTTTGATCAAACTATCAAAAGCTGTCTGACTGATGTTTTTGAATGCCAATGCAAAATCAATTGGCTCTCCCTGGTCTACCGTGTCTTTGACCCTGAATAACACATCCGGTGCTACTGAACCTTCGGGCGCCAGGCCTGCGTTCACACGCAAGTAGCGCAATTGATGCGGGGTGATGTATTGTTTGTCTTTGTTCTGCACAACCAGTTTGAGGTAAGGATAAATATTTGCATCAACGAAAGATAAACTGGTATCCTGCGACGGTACAACAATAGACAACAAATCGCTGGCACCACTGTTTCTCACACCCCATACCTGTACTTTCACACTATCAGCGGGCGGTGCAGGGTCGTTGCTGAAACCACGCCAATGCATAGACGTCCAGCTACGGGCCGGGCCATACACAGGCGACTCAATGGTACCTTCTGTACTTGTTGTTGTAAGTGTAAAGGTTTCATCGATATAAGTGGAATCCTTAGGACCGATGATTTGTGTGGGTGTAAAACTGCTGCTGCCTTTTTTAAAGAAATAAAGGAATGGCAGGTTTTTATAGAAGCTATCGATTTGGGTAAAACCAATCGACTTCAGTTTATGGTACAATGAATTGCCCGAGCCAAGTGTAGCCGTATCGGCCATCCATTGATTAATAAATGAACTGTTCGAATTTTTATTACCGAGGTTTGTAATGGCCACCAGCATTCCATCAGGGATCAAATCTATGAACTCCATTGCTTTTTTCCGGTAGGTTGCATTGTTATATGGGAATTCGAAGAAGCGGCGGGTGGTGTCGGTAATGGCAGAATTCTGGCATACCCGGTAACTACCATACAAACCGTTGGTTGGAGAAACATTTCGGTTATTCCATGGCGTTAGTGTGGTGGTATCGAATACGTAAAACTGCAGGGAATTGTACACGCAACCATACAACTCCAATTGGTCGAAATCGAGGTTTACGTTGATCTTATCAAATCCGTAGAAAGGCCACAACCCGGTGCGGATGGTGAGCCCCTTGGGAACTTCTTCAAAACGGAATACCCTGTCTGGCCCAAGCGTGATCTTAGAAAGATTAGATTTCTGGTGCTGATAGTAATGCGACTGGTTAAAGCCAGTTGAACTTGAAGGCAGGTAAACAAATGAAAAACCATTCCAAATCACCGGGCTGCCATCAGTTGGCACCATAGAAACCCTCCAATAGTATACCGTGCTGTCGGTGAAAGTAATATTATCAGGAACAAATTG
>JBPOHG010000128.1:0-23204 GCA_052035835.1 Bacteroidota bacterium
AAGGGGGAATTAAACAACTCTGTAGTATCCAATTCCATCATATACTGCCTGGTTCCGCTGATTGGATTGGCAGTATTTGCCACATAGGTAATGTTCTGTTGGTTGATAATAGAGAAGTTGTAAGGAAATGTTGGGCGTAATTCATCCTCAAAGATGTAAAAATCTTTGGTGACCGAATTGTTTGTTTCATACTGTTCATCCACCCGATTGGTTACATCCAAGGTAACGATCAACTGGTTCAACCCTTTATCGGTAGTTGGAATAATAGGTACAGTGATATTCAATGAGTCGGCATTTCTAATGGCGGGTACCAATTGGTTGTACAATACCCGTATCGTATCGTTGGGCAATTTTCTCTTCACAGAAACCCAAATAGAATCACCGGTTGCTTTACCAATATTCTGCATTTTGATATTAACATTGAAATTATTATCAGCTACAGAAATAATATTTGGGGAGATTTTAACCATTTGATCCTCTACCACATAATCGGGCTTTGCAAACGTGTTGATTTTAATAGCAGGGTCTCCATGCAAGGTCACTTCTTCGAGGTGGATCCTGGTATAGAAATCGAGGCCGGGGTTATTGCCACCCAGTTGTTCAACAACATGCTTCGCCTGGTTACCGATGGTATTGCCATACATGGTTTTGCTGAATGACTCATACAACGCAGTATTGTAAAAATTAAGGAATGGCGGGATCCCAAAATGGGTGTCGGCCAAAAACCCGATACTTCCGCGTTGGTTAGCCAGTACATATTTCTCCGACAAACTTAAGTTACCGGTTAAACGAAGCGGGTCATACAAAAAGAAATTGCCGGCGCTACAACCACTCACATTAAAGAATGGGTATTTACCCGCATTGTTATAAATTTCGGGGTTACTGAGGTTGAATTCAAACGTATTTGCTGAAGAATGCCCAAAATAACCGATGAAGCCCAAACCTTCATTGAAAAGCTGTTCGATCCTTTCACTGCTGGCTTGTTGAATAGCGCCTGTAGAAGTTTTAGTAAAGGTTTCTACTCTGCCGCCATACAATGTATCTTGTGCAATCAGTTTATAAGAATTCATATAGCCTTTAAAAGTATCGTTCTCGCTGCTGTCTTTTCCGCCGGCAACATGAATCATATTTTTCATCCAGCCCCTGTCTGCAACCGTAGAGCCGGTTGTTTGCTGAGTAGATTCGTATTGTTGTACTTTCTGCAGGTAATTATTTACTTCATTGGCATTCACTACCCCCAGCCTGCCAATTGGCACTACCGGTGCGCTTACGCCTGGCCTGGCAGCCAATAAGCCATCAGATGCGGGCCATCCAAAAGTAGTCACCAGGTTCAGTTTGTCAACCGTAGGATTTGCTTCATGCGTCCTTTGTTCGATATAGTTTACGCCCCGTCCGATAATGAATACATATTTCGGCTTAACTACGAAATTATCATTGGCATAAAGTAGGAAATCCCTGATAGAACCAGGATGGTGTTTAATACCAAACCCAAACTGATCGGTGAGGTCATTGATATCATATACTTTGGCATTATAACCTCCGCCACCTACAGAATTTCGGTATTGCCTGTATTGATCTACATAATTATTGCCGCTTCCATCATTGTACAAAACAGGGTTACTGATAATCACATAATCGCCCTGGTTGGAAGCATCGGTAACATTCACAAAATTTCTTTGTACTACGCCAGTAACCGGATGAGCAGTTTCCTGGTTCATGAGGATCATACTGCGAGTTTGTGCTGATGCCGGCAGTACGAATTTTACTTTGCCCGGAGTAGAAGCAATTTCACCAATATACCTGTTGCCTGTTGTAAAATCATAAAGGATAGGCTCAACGGTTCCATAATTAAAATTATCTATCACGAGGTAATTACCTGTGGTAGATGGAGCCAGGTTGAAACTAAAATAACGGGCATTGTTAAAATTAAAAGTTGCCGGGTATGTTACACCAATACTGGAAACCACGATCCTGTCGAGGGTAACTGTTGAAGTACCATTTACATAAACGGCAAGATAGCTTGGGTTCAGGATTAAAGACAATGGAAGGTTCTCGATATTGAGTTTCCTATAACCGAAAAAATCCATACTGGGGGTATTGCTATAAGGCGGAACGGTGATTTCGGTATTGTGAAGTTTCACACGCAGGTTCCTTGTGTTGGGAGCATTCCCTGCCGCAGTAACCCTAACCGATAAACTATTTGCCGGACCAGCCAGGTAAGCGTTGAGATTGAAAAATTCCCTTACCAGGTCGCAGCAGGGTGCTGCCGTAGCACTTGTCCACCCTTCACCAGGATCATAGGAAGAAGAATACACATATTCACCTACCGGCTTAGCCTCTCCGCGATTAATGAGCACCTTATAATCGAAATCAAGGTTGCGCATATAATAGGCATCGGGTGTGGCGGCGCTGGGGGCGGTGTTGTTTACATTGTTGAAACGGAGGTTACCGCCTGCCGTATTCACCGTTAGGAAATAAGCAACCGTATCTGTTTCAAGGCTGTACTTGTCGGATAATTGAAAATCTTCATTTCGGTACAATTGTTTATCTGGCTTACCATCGTTCATCTGGCCCCAGAATTCTATAAAATCGCTTGCACCTAATGGAGCGTTACTAACGGATGTGTACAACCGAACTTCCTGGCCATTCCTCCATAATTGAAAATGATCGGCATTCACCGATCCCAATCCGGCAGCAGCCAGTGTTGTTTGGGGAATACGGCAGAGCGTATCTTTCCCCAACTTGAATTTATAATAGGTCTTGTTATAATCGATCCAGCTATTGTTTAACTGGGCATGTGCCACTGAAGCCAGCAGCACAAACAAGAAAGGGATGACGAATCTTTTCTTCATAACAAACAGTTATTATTGTTCTTCTTTCTTTTTAATAAAATTGATACGCACCGAAAATACATGTGTATATAGTGGATTGTCCTGGTTTGCCAGGTTAGAAAAAGCGTAGTCGAGCGTTACATTCTTAATTTTGAAACCTGCTCCTAAACTTGGCTGGTATATCCATACTTTTTTCTGATTGGTAGTATCCTCATCTGCCAGCGCCTTTTGAAAATTTGTAATCCCGGCCCTTACAAAAAACACATCTTTGATAGCGGCTTCCACACCAAGGTGGGGGTCCATACTTACGGGATCGGCACTTAATACAGTATTTCGTTTACCATCAAACGTTAGGTCGATATTTGCTTCTGCCAATAATTTTACAGATTTTCCAATCCTGAAATTATACGCGCCACCCAAAACGAGCCTGGGGGCAGTGATTTCGGTTGACCGGACAGGAATATCATTTTGAGTGAGATAAAGTACTTCCTTTTCACGCTCTGTAAATTTAAAACTCCATGCATTGAATGTTGTAGTGATATCCCTCGCTACAAGCCCTGCATGCCAGTTGTCGCCATGCATTTGCACACCCGCATCCAATCCAAAACCCCAGGCAGATGCAAATTTCCCTACTTTGCGGTAGATCACTTTAGCATTGGCACCGATACTGATGTTCTTTTTTTCTGATTGCTTAAAATGTTGGGCAAATGAAAAAAGGAAGGCATAATCGGCAGATGAAAAAGTTTGAATATTGTTGTAATTGATACTGCCATCGGGCTCAACCAGGAAAAGTGTATTGGGGATATCGTCTACGGCAAAACGCAGCAGGGAAAAACCAAGCGTACGTTTATTGTCCTGCACAGGAATGGCCACCGACGCATAATCGTATTTGGCTATACCGGCAAAATAATCCGCATGCATCAAAACAGCATTTGGGTGATCTTTTACACCTGTAAGCCCGGCAGGGTTCCAGTAACCGGCTGTAGCATCATTCACGGAAGCTACCTGGGCATTGCCCATTGCAAGTCCGCGTGCACCGGCACCGATATTTAAAAATTCATTGGAATATTTTCTGAACTGGGCCTGTGATACAGCAGGCAACAGAAAAACGAGTAGTAGCAGTAGGATGAGGGGCTGCTTCATATTAGGTAAATGATTGATAAGACAGGATACTGGTTAATTTAACACGTAATAACGCTTTATAATATAACAAATTGTGCAGATCCATGGGTTCCAGCTTTGGGGTTATTCAAATTTACGACTAAAAGGCCTAGAGGTTTCATTTTTTACAAGAAAAACGCCGTTTTATTACAGATCCTTCCACAGAAAAAAACGATGTATCATGTAGGAAGGTTGCCAAAGATTTTAAACAATAACCAGCCTGTTTTATTAAATCTTCAGAATCTCAGCTTTTCTGCTCATTTTTGCAATCCGGTTTTTTTTAGCCAACGCATATCAATCGTTATGACAACCAATCTGATACAGGAATTAACATGGAGGGGAATGATCCAGGACATCATGCCCGGCACCGAGGAACAATTGCAAAAAGAAATGACTACTGCCTATATTGGCTTCGACCCAACGGCAGATAGCCTGCATATTGGCAGTTTAGTGCCCATCCTGCTACTGGTGCACCTTCAAAAAGCCGGGCATAAACCCATCGCCCTGGTTGGTGGCGCAACGGGAATGGTAGGCGATCCCACTGGCCGCAGCGATGAACGCAATATGCTCGATGAAACAGTGCTGCAACACAATGTAAAATGTATCCAGGCACAGTTAGAGAAATACCTCGATTTCAGCCCTACGTTGCCCAACGCTGCTGAAATGGCGAATAACTACGACTGGTTTAAGCAAATCAGCTTCCTCGACTTCATTAAAGATGCCGGCAAACATATTACGGTGAATTATATGATGGCAAAAGACAGCGTAAAGAAAAGGCTCGAAAGCGAGAACGGGATGTCTTTTACCGAATTTACTTACCAGTTGATCCAGGGGTATGATTTTTACTGGTTGCACAAGAACAAAAACTGCAAATTGCAAATGGGTGGCAGCGACCAATGGGGAAATATCGTAACGGGCACCGAACTGATCCGCCGTAAAAATGCCGGGGATGCTTTTGCATTTACCTGCCCATTGATCAAAAAAGCAGATGGCGGAAAATTTGGCAAATCTGAAAAAGGAAATATCTGGATCGACCCTGTAAAAACAACGCCTTACCAATTCTACCAGTTTTGGTTAAACGCTTCTGATGAAGATGCGTTTAACTGGATTAAAATTTTTACGTTCCTTACCCAACCGCAAATAGAAGGATTGATTGCCGAACAAAAAAATAACCCCGCAGGCAGGGCCGTACAAAAAAAACTGGCTGAAGAATTAACTGTTTTTGTACACGGCAAAGAAGAATTTGAAAAAGCTGTTGAAACGACGCAGAAATTATTTTCCAATCAAAAAGCATCTGCAGATTCTTTATCAGCTGCCGACCTGGAATCTATAGAAGGGATTGTACAAACCGATTATCCAAAAGAGAAGATCAGCAGCGGTGCCGACCTGCTCGTATTCCTTACCGAGAATGGCATATTTGAAAGCAAAGGAGAAGCGAGAAAAATGCTGCAAAACGGCGGACTCAGCATTAACAGGAATAAAGTGAACGACCCACAGATGAAGGTTGACAATTCCCATTTACTGCACGGGCAATACATCCTAGTGCAAAAAGGGAAAAAGAATTATTACCTGGTAAAAACAGTATAATCAAATAGAGCCGCTGGGTAGCATTATTCTACATGCACCTGCTTGCGTACGACCGCGCCATCACGTACCTGCATCAGGAACTGCCTTTCCTTCACCAGGTAACCATTGCCCTTTTCGCAGAAATGAACTTTAAGGTTTTCGATACTGATAGGGTTACCATCAGGGATATCCGCAATATTGCTGTGCCTGATATCGTGTCCGTCGAGGATCATCACCAGTCCGCTGCCAATCGCTTCCATCCTGTTACCTTCTGTGATGAGCATTCCGGTGTCTTCACCCAAACCAACACCTATGCAGGATGGGTTGGCTGCTACTGCCTGAGCAAGCCGTCCGAAGCGGCCCCTTTTCTCGAAATGAGAATCAAAAATTACATCATCCATGAAGGCAAGTCCGGTTGTAATTTTAACCTCCCCTTTTAAATGCGCTCTAGATGCATTTCCTTCATAAATCATGGTATTGCTCATGGCCATGGCGCCTGCTGAGGTACCCGCCACTAAAAACCCGGGCTCATCATGGTAACGGTTCATAATGATATCCAGAAATGAAGTGCCCCCAAACGTACTCGTTAGCCGCATCTGGTTGCCGCCGCTGAACATGACGGCATCACAATTTTTGATCCTTTGGATATATGATTCATCGGCAACATCGGCCCTGTTGCGGATATTCATCACACCCACATCGGTACAGCCAATTTTTCCAAATGCGCTTAAATAATTCTCCCCTACTTCAACGGGGATCATACTGGCAGTAGTAATTACTTCGATTCGGGAACTGGTTCCGCCTGTTTCTTCCACCAGCCTTTTGAGGATACCCAGTTCAAAAAAGTTGAGGTTGTTGCGTTGGATTTCGCCTGTTTCCAGGTTAGTGCCTTTATCTTCTGCACCACCAATGGCCAGAAGCTTCCCTTTAGCAAATTTCATTCAATCATTTTTGTGATTAACGCAAAAATAAGGGAATTCGTATTGTATGGCAGGCGGCAACTTATTCAGCTATGTTAATTATGAATGGGTTAGGAGCATAAGGACTATTCATAAACTGTAGTTATCTGGTGCCTGGCCGATGTTTTCTTTGCCGGATAAGATGATTTCTTTAATTTCCAGTTTACACAAGTTTTTACCAAAAACAGGCCCAAAGCCATTGCCGCATCTAAAACTGATCGTTTATGAAGATTATTGAAATCAAAGTTCTCAGAGGACCCAACTACTGGAGTGTACGACGCAACAAGCTCATTCAAATGAAACTCGATCTGGAAGAGAAAGAGCAGATGCCCACCAATGCTATCCCGGGTTTCAGGGAGCGCCTCGAAAAAATGATCCCTTCGCTTATAGAACACCGTTGCAGCGAAGGTACCCGTGGCGGTTTCTTCAAAAGAGTGGATGAAGGCACCTGGATGGGGCATGTGATTGAGCATATCGCCCTGGAAATACAAACACTCGCGGGAATGGATACAGGCTTTGGCCGTACCCGGAGCACGGGCAAAGAAGGGGAATACTATGTAGTATTCAGTTATATGGAAGAAGATGCAGGCGTTTATGCGGCAAAAGCTGCCGTACGCATAGCGCATGCGCTCATATTTAACGAAGCATACAACATGGATGAGGATATTCAGCAACTTCGTGAAATCAGGGAAGACACCCGGCTGGGGCCCAGTACCGGTTGTATTGTTGATGAGGCTGCCAAAAGAGGGATACCTTATATCCGGTTAAATAAACATTCACTGGTTCAACTGGGTTATGGCGTACACCAGAAAAGAATCAGGGCTACCATCGCCAGTACCACCAGCAATATTGCCGTTGATATTGCCTGCGACAAGGAAGAAACCAAGAACCTGCTGGAAGCTGCCGAAATACCGGTACCAAGGGGCTATGTGATCAGGAGCGAAGAAGGATTAAAAGATGCCATTGAGCGGATTGGATACCCTATTGTTATCAAACCGATTGACGGGAACCATGGCAAGGGCAACACCACCAATATCACTACCTGGGAGCAGGCTACCAAAGCACTGGAGGCTGCCAAACAATACAGCCGTAGTGTCATCGTTGAAAGGTTTATCACCGGTTTTGATTTCAGGATCCTGGTGATCAATTATAAATTCATCTGCGCAGCTTTGCGTACACCCGCTTCCGTTATAGGCGACGGGCAACATACCATCCAGTACCTGATCGACGAAACCAATAAAGACCCCCGGCGTGGTTATGGCCATGAGAAGGTGTTAACCCAGATCACCATCGATCAGTTCACACAAAAAATGCTGGATGAAAAAGGCTATACACTGGATACGATCCCACCCAAAGGCGAACTGGTATTGTTAAAGCCAACTGCCAATCTTTCTACCGGCGGCACGAGCACCGATGTTACCGATGAAGTACATCCCGCCAATATTATGATGTGCGAACGCATTGCAAAGATTATCGGGCTGGATATTTGTGGTATCGACATCATGGCAACAGATCTTCGTACACCCGTTACCGAAAATGGCGGCGCTATACTGGAAGTGAATGCAGCCCCGGGATTCAGGATGCATATCGACCCATCGGTGGGCCTCCCACGCAATGTGGCCGAACCGGTGGTGGATATGCTTTTCCCCAAAGGAAGCGCCGGCAATATTCCCATCATCGCCATCACAGGCACCAATGGTAAAACAACCACTACCCGGCTCACCGCCCATATTGCTAAAACGGCCGGATACAAAGTAGGTTATACCACCAGCGATGGGGTATACATTCAAAACCAACTGATGATGAAGGGCGATTGCACCGGCCCGGTTTCATCGCAGTTCGTTCTTAAAGACCCAACAGTAGACTTTGCCGTTCTTGAATGTGCAAGGGGTGGGATATTGAAAAGCGGGCTGGCATTTCAAAACTGCGATGTGGCAATCGTAACCAATATCAGTGCCGATCATATTGGGTTGGGCGGTATTGATACGATGGAACAAATGGCAAAAGTAAAAGCTGTAGTACCAGAAACGGTATTCAAACAAGGGTATGCCATTTTAAATGCCGACGACGACCTGGTTTATGCCATGCACAAAGACCTTTCCTGCAATGTGGCGCTATTTAGTATGGATGAAAACAATCCACGCATTGTAGCGCACACCAAAAAAGGCGGGTATGCATCGGTGTTTGAGAATGGATATATTACGATCATGAAAGGTACCTGGAAGATCCGGGTGATTAAAGTGGCAGATGTCCCTGTTACTTATGGCGGAAAAGCACTTCACAATATCATGAACTGCCTTCCCGCAGTATTGAGCACTTATTTCTGGCGCAATATTGCCATTGAAGATATCAGGCTGGCATTGCAAACCTTCGTGCCTTCTGCATCGCAAACCCCTGGCCGCCTGAACCTGTTCCAGTTTAAGAATTTTAAATTCCTGGTTGATTTTGCCCATAACCCGGCCGGCCTCGAACTGCTTTGTGATTTTGTAAGTAAAATGGACGGGGAGCCTAAAGTAGGTATCATCAGTGGTACCGGCGACAGAAGGGATGAGGATATCAAAGAACTGGGCCGCATTTCTGGCAGGTATTTCGATGAAATCATCATTCGCCAGGACAAAAACCTTCGTGGCCGAACAGCGGAAGAAATTGTTGGGTTGCTGGTAGAAGGCATCAATGAAACCAGGCCCAAAGAAATCCCATTAACGATCATTTACAATGAAAAAGAAGCCATTATGCATGCATACAACACTGCAAAACAAGGCTCTTTGATAACGATTATGTGTGATGTGGTGGCCGAAGCACTCGACCTTATTAAAGGCCTGAAGGAGAAGGAGGATGCTGAGAGCTAAACGCTTGATTTTTAAAAAACTTTTTGGAACATCTGCCCTCTTGCCTTATTTTTGCACTCCCAAATTCGTTTGGGCATTGATTGGGTTATGGTGTAACGGCAGCACTACAGATTTTGATTCTGTCTGTCTAGGTTCGAATCCTAGTAACCCAACAAAAAAACCGGTTCTTTGGAGCCGGTTTTTTTGTTGGTCATGGAATGATTTCCGTAATCACTTTCCCAACAGATCCATTCGGCATTTGAATTTGCAGCAGGGCCGATAAAGTGGGGGCAATATCTGCCATATGTGTTAGCCGGTGGGTTTTACCTGCTTTGATCCCCCATCCCATCCAAACCAGGGGGATATGGGCATCGTAGGGGTTCCACATTGCATGTGATGTTCCCTTATCGCCCCTGTCGAAGTAACCCGGCTTGAATAATACTTGCACATCGCCGCTTCTTTTTGGGTAATACCCGTTGATGACCATTGTTTTTACCGGCTCGGCTAGTGTTGATTCTGCTATTTCATTAAGTTCATATACTTCCGATACAAATGGTTTTGCCCGTAACAAACGCATGATTTCTTTTTGAACTGCTTCGGCATCTTTGCCCTGTTTCTCTATCTCATGGTATTGAATGTACAACTGTGAATTATCAAATTTTGCCACTGCCCTTTTGATGCCAAATGTTGCCTCTATAGAATCATTGATCTCTTTTGCTATCATGTTTTCACTGATGCCACCACCTGTCATTTTATGTTTGGCCAGGAACCCGGGCACATGGGCTACACCATGGTCGGCGGTAAGGAAAAAAAGATATTTCCCCTTACCTACGGCACTATCCAGAAAAGTAAAAAATGAAGCCAGTTCTTTGTCGAGCCGCAGGTACATATCCTGTATCTCTACTGAGTTAGGCCCAAATTCATGGCCAGTATAATCTGTTGAAGAAAGGCTCACTGCCAGCAAATCTGTACATTTCCCTTTCCCCAGGGATTCGTATTGAATGGCTGTTTTTGCAAACTCCAACGTGAGAGTATTCCCATGCGGCGTGTAACGAATGGCGCCATATTTTTTATCCCCCAGTTGCGATAAGCGATGCGGAAAAGCCGTTGAACCAAGGCCGGGTATCCCACTTTCATATACCACTGCATCTTCATCACTGAGCGTATAGGCCGATAGCGGCAATAATGTATTCCAATCCTGCTTCATCAGTTCTTCCACCCTGTTGCGGTTGTTATATGCGTTTACCCATGCCGGTAATGAGGCCATGTAATAGGTACTGGAAATCCATTTACCAACATTTTCGTCATACCAATAAGCTGCATTGGCGCTATGCCCTGCGGGGAAGATAGCCCCCCTGTCTTTCAATGAAATGCCAACGACTTTACTCTGAAACTGATTGCTGAGCCTGAGTTCATCACCCACCGTATTGGTGATCATGTTTACTGGGCTCATTTTTCCAGCGGGTGTATTGCTGCCAACGCCTGATACGGTAGAATCATCAGAACAGTAAACTGAGCGGCCGAGGGAACGTTCATGCCAATAGTTCCCAACTATGCCATGAAAAGCTGGGACACTCCCGGTATATACACTGGTATGCCCAACGGCAGTATATGTAGGTAAATGAGAGATCAATGTTTGTTCACAACTGAAACCTTCCCGCATCAATCGGTTAAATCCACCATTGCCATACAATGCTTTAAACCGGTAGAGATAATCCCAGCGCATCTGGTCGATCACCATACCAACTACCAGTTTGGGCTTATCTTCCCGGGCCTTTTTAATGGGCCTTTGTGCATAGATCGTTGTGATACTACAAATCAAACATAAAACAAACGCCGAGATCTTTGAGGAGGATGGCCGGTTTCGCATGCAAAGGTTTTTATTGCGCAAATATAATCCCTATAATTGCCCATTGCTTCAAATTGGCCATGTTAAGTAAACGTTGTGTAATTAGGCCTCAAAACCTTAAATTTGCGCATTAAAATCAACAAAAATCATCATATGGACGTATTTGATAAACTGGTGAAAGACGGTGGCCCGATAGGCCAGCATATGGACAGGGCGCATGGTTATTTTGCTTTTCCAAAATTGGAAGGTGAACTTGGCCCCAGGATGCAATTCAGGGGAAAGGAAATGATCGTATGGAGCCTCAACAATTATCTTGGACTGGTGAATCATCCGGAAGTACGAAAAGTAGATGCTGAAGCTGCTGCACAATATGGCATGGGAAATCCCATGGGTGCCCGTATGATGAGTGGGAATTCAACAAAACATGAAGAACTCGAAAGGGTGATCAGCAAATTCGTAAGCCGTGAGGATACTATGTTGCTCAATTTTGGCTACCAGGGTATCATGAGTTGCATTGATGCTTTGGTGAACCGAAGGGATGTAATCGTTTACGATGCCGAAGCACATGCCTGTATCGTAGATGGTGTTCGCCTGCACATGGGTCACCGTTATGCTTTTAAACACAACGATATTGCCGATTGCGAAAAACAACTGCAACGGGCAACCGAAATGGCCAATAAAAACGGGGGCGGAATCTTGCTTATTACAGAAGGCGTTTTTGGCATGGATGGTGAACAAGGCATCTTAAAAGAAATTGTAGCCCTGAAAAAGAAATACGAATTCAGGATATTAATAGATGATGCGCATGGATTCGGTTATATGGGCCCCACGGGAGCCGGTGCAGATGAAGCCCAGGGCTGCCAGGACGGCATTGATCTTTATTTTAGCACGTTTGTGAAAAGCATGGGCAGTATTGGCGCTTTTATCAGTGGCCCTAAAGCTGTTTTAAAATATTTAAGGTACAATACCCGCTCACAGATATTCGCCAAAAGCCTGCCATTGATCATCGTAGAAGGCATGCTCAAAAGAATGGAAATGGTGATCAATATGCCCGAGTTAAGAAAAAAACTATGGGACAATGTTGAAAGGCTTCAAACTGGTTTAAAAGAAAGGGGCTTTGATATTGGCGACACCAATTCACCGGTTACTCCCATTTACATGAAAGGCGACGTTCCTGAAGCCACTCAGATGGTGATGGACCTCAGGGAAAACTACCATATATTTTGCAGCATCGTAGTGTATCCCGTTATTCCAAAAGGCGATATTATTTACAGGCTGATCCCTACAGCTGCACATAGTTTTGAAGATGTTGATACAACCCTGAAAGCATTTGAAGAAACAAAAAAGAAACTGGATGCAGGTGCTTACAAAGCCGCTGATATCCCCAATATGGCCGAAGCGATGTAATTTTTCCATCATATTTATGCAATCCCATCTTACTGATGGGATTTTTTTTGCTCGTAATCATAGCTGTTTTAAAGAACTTATCTATTTTTGCCCCTCAAAAAAAAATCAATGAAAAAGATACTGTCCTTGCTGGCCATTTTGTTTTCCCTCCATTGCGCCGCACAAAAAGTAGATGTAGATGACAATGATTTTATTACTGTTGACGGTAAAGCGTATGCTAAAATTGAAAGAGATGGTTGCGGATTTGCGCAGGATTGCAAGTTTTATGTAAGTGATACAACCGGTAAAAAGCAGATTGTGATCAGGATAGATGAATACAATGACCCAACAAAAATTCAGGCTTCTAATCCAAAAGGGCGTGTGGTATATTTTGAATTTACTTTCCTGGAATCGAAGCAAAAAGCTGAAGTGGATGTTATTGGTGTGAAAACAATTAAAGTAGCCAAATATGTTGTGAAGAATGAATTATTCAAAGATGGAATGATCAGCAAAGAAGGGGTAGATAATTTTGTTCTGATCAACGGAACAGATTTTTCAAAAAGAAAGATCAGGGTGCGTTAATTGATTCTTTGGTTGATACAAATGGCCATTCTTTTTTCAGGGCGGCCGTAAACAGGTAAACACACAAGCCGCTACCAATAACAATGAGAAAAGTACTGATAACGGTTAAGCCTGTAGCATAAAAAATAAACAACCACATCAAAATAACCAACATAACAGGCAAAGGATATAAAGGCATTTTATACGGAAGCGATGAAATGCCTTTTCTTTTTCTGAGCAACACTACCCCTACCGCCTGGCCAATAAACTGTACAATGATACGCATGGCCAATATACCGCTGATCACATCAGACATCCTGAACAACAGGCTAAAGATGAATGCCAGTGAGGCCATTACCAACAGGGATACATAAGGAAAATCTTTTGTAGGGTGCAAACGGGCAAACACTTTAAAGAAAGTACCATCCTGTGCTGCTGCATATGGCACCCTCGAATAGCCCAGCATTACGGCAAATAAAGAAGCCAGCGCCACCCACAAAATCATGATCGTTGCTACCATTGCAGCCGAGTGCCCGTATAATCTTTCAATAAAAATGCTTACCAGGAACTGGTTGGTGCCGGCCTGTTGCCATTGTTGCACTTCCTGCCATGGGATCACACTTCCCACACTCAGGTTCATAAGCAAATACAGGACTGCAATCCCAGCCACGGAGATAAACATACTTCTGGGAATATTTTCAGCCGGTTTTTTGATTTCTCCGCCCAGGTGGCATACATTGTAATATCCCAGGTAACTGTATATAGTTTTCACACAAGCCTGTCCAAATGCAAATGATACAAGCGTTTCCAGATTGAATGCACCGGGCATGGCTGCCAGGGGTGCCAGCAAATTTCCGTGGCTGATACCACCGGTGATAATCCATGCAAGGGTTGCAATCACACCTACCCATAGCAAGGTCCCTATCTTGCCGATGGTATCAATTTTTCTGTATAAAAGAAAAGTGATAAAAATAATAACGGTACCGGATAACGCTTTTTGCTGCCATATGGCCAAATCGGGCACTAAATATAAAAAGTAAGATGCAAAACCAATCGCTGCAGAAGCCGCAACCAACGGCGCCTGTATGATGGTTTGCCACACATAAAGGAAACCCATCATCTTACCGGCACCTTTTTTCCCATATGCCTCACTTAAAAAATTATAGCTCCCGCCTGCGTGTGGGTACGCTGCCCCCAGTTCACTCCAGATCATGGCATCAACGAACGAAAGAAGGGCACCCGCCACCCATGCATACAAATACATGCCTCCGATATATCCCATAACAATTGGGAGCGTAACAAACGGGCCAATACCCACCATATCAATCATATTTAATACGGTAGATTGAAACAAACCCAGTTTGCGTTGGAGCATTTGCAGCAGTTTGACAACAATTTACAAACTGTACACAACTAAAATGAGAGAGCGATTTACGAGAAAGGAAATGATTTGTTATACCCTATGGTTACCATTCTCCTTTAAAACCCTGGTTAAACTCAATAAAAGTTTTGTTCTTATACACTGCGTCCCCAAAATACTTAAGGGGTGCTTCCATTTCTTTAGCATTTAAATAACCAGCAAGCGGCGCTGGTTGTGCATCTATGGATGAAAGAAAAACAGTGGATGGAAATTCCATACGGTTCATCAAGAGGTATTCGGCCAGTTCATTCACTTTATAAGCCGGGTTGTACGCATATATTTTATTGTTGAAAACCAGGCTGTCTTTACACTCAGCATCTAGTTTTACTGCATAAAAATATTGGTTTACATATGCAGATAGTTTTTTGTGATGGTAAGTGACCCGGTCCATTTCCTTGCACCAGCCACACCAATCGGTATAAACATCAATGAGTATCGGGCGGGGTTCGGCAGCATAAAGTTTCTGCAGTTGATCGAGTGTTACCCAATGGATGCGCTCTTTCTGAGGAGATACAAAAGATGAAATGATTACAGCCCCCGAAATTATCATCAGAAATCGCATAACCTTTTGCATCATTGAATTGTTTAGTAGCTTAGATAATTAAACGGAAAAATAATGCAAAAAATTGTAGTCGCAGTAACCGGTGCCAGTGGAGCTATCTATGCCAGGCAATTATTAACTAAACTGCAACAGATGCAACAGGCTTTTTCTGAAGTTTCCGTTGTGATGACAAACAATGCCAAAGAAGTGTGGCATACCGAGTTAGGAGATGAATCTTATCGTAATATACCTTTTAAAACATACCAGTTGCAGGACTTCCATGCACCATTTGCTTCGGGGTCGGGGCGATACGATACGATGATCATCATCCCCTGCAGTATGGGCACCATTGGCAGAATTGCACAGGGAATATCAAATGACCTCATTACAAGGGCTGCTGATGTTATCTTAAAAGAAAAAAGGAAACTGATCTGTGTTGCCAGGGAAACACCTTATAACCTTATCCATATCCGCAATATGGAAACCATTACCCTGGCGGGAGGAATTGTTTGTCCGGCTACGCCTTCCTTCTACAGTAAACCTGCTTCCATTGAAGCGGTTGTAAATACAGTCGTTGACCGTGTACTCGACCTCGCTGGTTTACCTGTTGAAAGTTTCCGGTGGGGAAGCCAATAAAGGATTTAGCGAAGGTCTACTACTTCTACTCCCGGATATTTAGATGCGTCGAAAGTAAAGTTACTATCAGGTGAAGCGGCATCTGTTTTCATGCTATTTACACTATAGGTGTACCTGTTACCTGTTTTTTCAAAAACTTTGGTTGTGTATATGGTTGACTTATCTATATAAATCAGCACTTTGTGAAAAGGCTTGGTTTTATCAATGGGCGTAAGTTCTACTTCCTGCATGTTCTTACCATTGATTTTAACCACACCGTTTAATTTATAGAGGAAATCTTTATCGTAAAAATTGGTAAATAATTTTTGTGGGGTAATAGAGTTGGCGGAAGGGTCAATTTTAGTGATGGTAACCTCGTTGGATGATTTTTCGTACGTCCAAACATTGCTTCCATCAGAGTATATTTCCTGGCCGGGAACACTGATCCTGTATTTGGTCCCTTTCATATAAACAGTCCCCGATTTAGTGCCGATATTTTTACCTGCTGCATTTTCAATTTTGAGTAGAAATTTTGCCTGTACAGATTTATAATTCTTGAATTTTGCACTAACTGCATCCAGGATTTTCTTGGCTTCGGGATCACTTTTTCCCATGCCTTTAGGTGTTTGGGCAAATGCTGTAGAAACCATCACGGATAATACCACCAAAACACTGAATATCTTCTTCATTATAATTGTTTTATATGTAAAGAGGTGCAAAGATAGGCATTAGATGAATTGGCAGCACAGCCGTTTAAACCACGATTGATAAGAAACTGTTAATGTGGCTTTACAATATGAAAAAAAATATCTTGGCTTTGCACATCATTTAAAGAATACCTATTTTGCAGTTACTTCAACACAAGTGCAGTTTCGCACAATATTGATCCATTTATTTTTTCAAATCATTGCCATGAAAGAACAAATGTATGCCTTCACAGGGGCAGATCAATACCATACTACCCGGTTTACCCGGTTTTTATGGTGGCTCGCAACAGCTGAATACCCGCTTATAAAGAATGCGCAGGTAGACCGAAACCGGTATGCAATTATTGGCATGACGGTATTGGGTACCTGGGTTTTTGCTACACTGGCCTGGACATATTTTTTTTATACCAGCACCCTATCCTGGTTTTCATCAATACCACTTGGTATACTGATGGGGGAGATCATCCTTGGTATAGACAGGGCACTTATAAAAGGCATGCGAAAATCGGGCAGGCATTTATTGGCCGCATTTTTACTAAGGGCCTTGCTTGCAACTTGTATCGGGAGCTTCATGGCACAACCAGCCCTGCTCTATCTTTTTAATAAAGAAATAAAATTGCAGATTTCTCTTGATAACGAAAAAAGGAAACAGGAAAAATTGGCCCGTGTGCAACAGTTGTATGCATCAGAAAAAAGCATGCTGCTTTCAGAACAACATAAAATCAAAGAGGAATTAAACAACAGTTATTCCGTATCCCAAAAAGACAAAAATAATTTTATTGCCGAAACGGATGGTACAGGTGGAAGTGGAAACCCTGGTATAAAAACAATTGCAGCTGCTAAAAAAAAGGAGTACGAGAAATCTGAAATGGCATTCAAGGCACTTGAAGTTAAAAGCCGGGTTTTGCTGGATAGTATACAAATTGAGCTTAATAATATCGATAAATCGGTGAAAGCTGCTATTACAGATTTCAACAGCCAATTAAATGAGGGTTTTCTTACCCGAATAGAAGCATTGAAAAACCTACTGGCAGCTAGTACGGCTTTGCAATGGCGTTACTACCTGATCCTGCTGATACTGGTACTGATTGAACTAATGCCATTAATTGCCAAACAACTGATCCCTGCAGGTACATATGATGAAATTGTTAGCCTAACAGAAAGTGCTGAAACCGATCTCGCAAAAAAGAACGTTGAAAGGGAGATGCAACTTAAAGAACACTTTAATGAAACAGCCTTTGAGCACAATAAATACAGTATTACGGCATTTTTTGAATCTGCTAAACTTCAAAGGGAAACAAATCCATCCAACTGTATTGATGGGCAGGAAGAAGCAAATACCAGGAGCTTTCATGAAGAGTGGGAAACAAAGAGCCGGAGCTTCATAAGTAAAGCCGTATCCTGACGTGTTGAAAACAATGCCATTCAATGGCAAAGCATTATTTTTGCCCACTATGGCAAAAGCGGCGGGTGAAACCCCTTTAATGCAGCAGCACAATGCCATCAAGGCCAAGTACCCTGATGCCATTTTGCTGTTTAGAGTCGGGGATTTTTATGAAACTTTCGGGCAGGATGCCATCCATGCATCTTCAGTATTGGGCATTACCCTAACGAAACGCAATAACGGGAATGCGGCATCTGCCGAACTCGCAGGGTTTCCTCACCATGCCCTGGATACTTACCTGCATAAACTTGTGAAAGCCGGCTACCGGGTAGCCATATGCGATCAGTTAGAAGACCCCAAAACAGTAAAAGGAATCGTAAAAAGAGGGGTGACAGAACTCGTAACCCCCGGTGTGGCTACCAATGATAAATTACTCGAACACAGCAGCAATAATTTCCTTGCAGCACTCCATATCCAGGACGATAAAATTGGAACAGCTTTTCTTGATATCTCCACCGGGGAATTTTTCATGGCGGAAGGTGACAAAGAATACACCGATAAGCTGCTGCAGAGCCTTCAACCTGCCGAAGTGATCTTTCAACGCAACCGCCAGAAATATTTCAAAGAAACATTTGGGAATTCATTCTTCACCTATCCGCTTGATGAATGGATATTCACAGAAGCATTTGCCACGGAAAACCTGCTGAAACATTTTGGCACGCACAGTTTAAAAGGATTCGGCGTTGAAGGAATGGCAGCAGGCATTATTGCTTCCGGCGCTGTGCTTCACTACCTGAAAGACACAGAGCACCCGCACTTGCAGCACATTACTTCCCTGCAACGCATCAACCGCGACGAGCACATGTGGATGGACAGGTTCACGGTACGCAACCTCGAACTGATTAGCCATAACGAACAGGCACAAACGCTTTTCAAAACCATCAACCATACCGTTTCCCCCATGGGCGCCCGCCTGTTAAAAAGGTGGATGCTGATGCCGCTCAACGATATGATGAGGATCAATGAAAGGTTGCAGGCAGTTGAATACCTGATCAAAGAAACCGAGACCAGGCATAAAATATGCCAGCACATTAAACAGGCCGGTGATGTAGAACGCCTCGCAGCCAAAGTACCATTGAAAAAAATCAATCCCAGGGAAGTGCTTCAAGTAGCAAAAGGGCTCCAACAAACAGCAGCGATCAGGGAGCTTTGCAGCCATGCCGGGAATGAATACCTGCAACGCCTGGGCGATTCACTGAACCCCTGCCAGTTTATACTGGATAAGATTCAAAAAGAAATTGCCGAGAACCCGCCTGCCGTGGCAACCAAGGGCGGACTGATAGCGCCTGGTATACACGCTGAACTGGATGAGTTGAGGATGATTGCAAGTGGCGGTAAAAATTACCTGGTAGAATTGCAGCAAAAAGAAGCGGCGGCTACAGGTATTTCATCCCTCAAAATCAGTTTCAACAATGTATTTGGATACTATCTTGAAGTAACCAATCTTCATAAAAGTAAAGTACCCGATACCTGGATCAGGAAGCAAACACTGGCCAATGCAGAACGCTACATAACCCCTGAACTGAAAGTATATGAAGAGAAGATCATGGGTGCCGAAGATAAAATCATACAAATTGAATTGCAATTGTTCCAGGAATTGCTCAATGAGTTACAGGATTATATTGCCCCTATGCAGGTTAACGGGCATGTTATGGCCGTATTGGATTGCCTGAGTTGTTTTGCAGACAATGCAGTTCAGTTCAATTATAAAAAACCAGTTTTACACGAAGGAAAAGAGCTCGAATTAAAAGACAGCAGGCACCCGGTTATAGAACGGAACCTTCCGGTTGGCGAAACCTATATCAGCAATGATATCCTGCTGGATGCTTCATCGCAACAGATCATCATTTTAACAGGCCCTAATATGAGTGGCAAGAGCGCCATTTTACGGCAAACCGCATTGATTACACTAATTGCCCATATGGGTAGTTTTGTGCCCGCCAGTGCTGCTCGTGTACCCGTTACCGATAAGATATTCACCCGTGTGGGCGCTTCCGATAACCTGAGTGGCGGCGAAAGTACCTTCATGGTAGAAATGAATGAAACAGCCAGTATCATCAATAACCTTACATCAAGAAGCCTTATCCTGCTCGATGAAATCGGGCGTGGCACTTCTACTTATGATGGCATATCCATTGCCTGGAGCATTGCCGAATACCTGCACCAGTCGCCACAAATGCCCAAAACACTTTTTGCCACACATTACCATTAACTCAATGAACTCGAAAACAAATTCGACCGCATCCGCAATTACCATATTACCAATAAAGAAGTGGGCAATAAAGTCATATTCCTTCGTAAACTGGCTCCGGGGGGAAGTACACATAGCTTTGGTATCCATGTAGCAAGGATGGCGGGAATGCCCCCTGCGCTTATCAACAGGGCCAATGAAATCCTTCAACAACTCGAAGAAAGCCGCGACCAGCAGCAGGGCAGCCATGTTAGCAACACCGTTAAGAACCTGGGGCAACCTAAGATGCAGCTCAATATTTTTGATGTACACTCGGTTACTTTTGAAGAAATACGGCGCTTATTGGAATCGGTGGATATCAACCGGCTCACCCCAGTGGAAGCACTGCTTAAACTCCAGGAAATAAAAAATAAAATAAGGTAGCACTGTTTTTCACTTTACGGAAACCAAACCTTCCTTTCATTCGTTATATATACACCAGGAAATCTTCTATGCAGTTTGCATGTTAAAACTCCTGTTAAAACTGGTACTGCCCTTGCAGCGAAAGGCACCAAATTTGCATCTTTCTATTACTTTGCAACCCGATATATGTTGAGATTTGTAATTGTTCTATTGACAGTGGTTTTCATTCATAACCAAGGCTTTGGGCAGGCATGTACAACCCTGGGCCAAAACCCTGAAACTGCTTTTCCTGTTTGTGGTACCACCACTTTTATTCAAAACAATGTTCCCATTTGTAGTTCGGCAGATTTATTCGTACCCAATTGTACGGGCAACGGGAATGCAGATTATGAAAATAAAAATCCTTTCTGGTATAAATTCACCTGCTTTCAAACTGGTACGCTTGGATTTGTGATTACCCCCAATAACCTTGGGGATGATTACGACTGGCAGCTATATGATATAACAGGTTTACCTGCAACTGCTGTATATACCAACCGGAATATCATTGTATCTGGCAACTGGTCGGCCACACCGGGCGCAACTGGTGCGTCTGCTTCAGGTGTTAATTATATTCAATGCGCATCCACGCCGCAGGAAAACAGGCCAACTTTTGCACAAATGCCAAATATTGTTCAGGGCAGAGAATACATATTACTGGTAAGCCATTATACCAATTCACAAAGCGGCTATTCGTTATCGTTTGGTGGCGGAACAGCCAGCATCACCGATCCTAAGCTCCCCGAACTAGACAGTGCAAGTGCACTTTGTGACGGCTCGGTAATTACGGTGAAACTGAATAAGAAAATGAAGTGCAATAGTTTAACTACCAGCGGAAGCAATACTGAATTTACACTGATACCACCGATCGCTACGGTAACCCAGGCAACCGGAATTGGTTGCAGCAACAGTTTTGATATGGATGCTGTTTCACTCACAATGAGCAGTCCGCTCCCACCAGGAAATTATTTTATTAAGATAAGAAACGGTGCCGATGGAAATACGTTAAAAGACAATTGCGACCGCACCATTCCGGAAGGAGATTCCATTCCTTTAACAGTACTGCCGGTGTTTCCTACCCCAATGGACAGCTTAACCAAACCCGGTTGTTCACCACAAACATTGGAACTGGTATTCAGAAAAAAAATCAGGTGCAACAGCATCGATCCCGGAGGGTCTGATTTCCAGATAACCGGTACCTACCCGGTAACCATCAGTGCTGTTTCAGGTGAATGTGACAATGGGCTTACTTCAAAAATCATTATCAGTTTATCACAGCCATTGCAAACAGCCGGTACCTTTCAGGTGAGGTTGAGAGCCGGCATAGATGGAACTACTATTGTTGATGAATGTGGCCAGCAAACACCTGCTTCATTCCTTCCATTCACCATTAAGGATACCGTGAATGCAGATTTCCGGTACCGTATCAAACTGGGATGCATATACGATACAGTTCAATATTTTCATAATGGCGCCAATACTGTAAATAGCTGGACATGGTCTTTTGATGACCAGCCTTCGAGCACATTACAGAACCCTGTTGTTTATTATACCGTTTTTGGCTACAAGGAAACTCAATTGATTGTATCCAATGGCACCTGTTCTGATACATCTACTGCTACTATTTTTCTCCGCAATACATTAAAAGCAGGATTCGAGGGCACTGAACTTGTATGCCCCAATGACCAGGCCATCTTTCGCGACACCAGCATTGGAAACCTTGTAAAATGGTCATGGGATTTTGGCAATGGCAATAACAGCATCATCAAAAACCCGCCTGCCCAAACATATACCACCAATCCGTCGAATATTAATTATGAAGTGCCAATTCGTTTGATCATTGAAGATGATATCGGTTGCAAAGACACTGCATTCAAAAAAATATTCATACTGTGGAATTGCTACATTGCTGTACCATCTGCATTTACACCTAACCGTGATGGCCTCAACGACTACCTATACCCGGTGAATGCGTATAAGGCCATCGGGCTTCGTTTCAGTGTTTTCAACAGGCTCGGCCAACGGGTATTTTATACCGAGAATTTTACCCGCAGATGGGATGGAACGTTCCGGGGACAGGATGCAGATCCCGGAACCTATGTATGGACACTCTCCTACTATCATCCCGATTTGAAACGCATCGTGGAGCAAAAAGGAAGCACTGTGTTAATCAGATAGCTGCCCCCAACTGATTCTCATCATCCGCCATTTTCATCCTTTTTTATTCTGTATGTTTGTGCAAATTTCTAAGAATGGAGCACAAACCAGTTTATTATGGCGAATACCTCCAGCTTCACAAAATCATTGAAGCACAATCGCCGGTAAGTTTTGAAGAAGGGAAACAGCCAGCACATGATGAAATGCTTTTCATCATCATCCACCAGGCATATGAACTCTGGTTCAAACAGGTGTTGTTTGAAATAAATTCTGTTATTGACATACTCAATAAACCAACCCTTAATGATAATTCGGGCGAATTGCAAACAATAGTGCACCGTTTGCAAAGGGTAGTTACCATCTTAAAAGTACTGGTTCAGCAAATTGATATCCTTGAAACCATGACTCCCATGGATTTCCTCGATTTCAGGGATATGCTTCGGCCTGCTTCGGGATTCCAGAGCTGGCAATTTAAGATCCTGGAAGCCAAACTAGGGCTGAAATTTGAACAGCGCCATGGCCAGCAATATTATGTTTCACAATTGAA
>JBPOHG010000080.1:0-19756 GCA_052035835.1 Bacteroidota bacterium
TCAAAGGAATCAAACAACCCATCGGTGGATATGTATGGATGCTCAAAGGAACCGACAGAAACGGAGTCGTCAAATCTTTGAAAGGAAATGTCGTACTGGTAAGATAAAAAATCGGCAAAAAGAAAATGGCCGGTTCCTGATTTTCAAAAACATTATACTTTAATAAATTCTACCCGTCGGTTGGCCGCCCTGCCTTCTCTCGTTCTATTATCGGCTGCAGGTTGCGTTTCTCCCTTACCGTCAGTTTCTAATCTGCCGGCATCAATTCCAAACTGGCTGACCAATGCATTCTTTACAGCTTCTGCCCTTCCGGAGGATAGTTTCAGGTTGGCTGCATCAGATCCATCACTATCGGTATGTCCAACTATCCTCACTTTTATGCTTTCATATTTCTTTAGAACATCTGCTATATCCTTAAGCGTTCCATTACTTTCAGATTTAATAACAACAGTATTAACATCAAATAAAATCCCTGTAGTAGAAAACCTTCCTTCGTCTATAAGCTTATGCCTGCTGTCTGGAATACCTTTAGCTATTTTAATATTTCCGATCATATAACCAACTTCCTGGTCGGGCCCCCCATATCTTTTCACAGAAAAATACAACTGGTTAATTGACACGCCTGCTTTCACTGCTTTAGGAAGATCATATAATTTTTCCTGATTAAACCACATTCTTAATCTTTCTTTCTGAACCTGGATAGCAACATGTATCTCTTTATTAAAATATTGTTCCAGTGAACCAAATTTCTTGATATCTGTATTGAGATGCTTTTTACTATCAGAATAAGTTTCAAAATGCAGGTGGGATGCATTGTTGTCATAAGGCTGTAATTTCAACTCCGTAGCGAAATAGGTTGTATATTCTTTCAGCAATTCATTTGCATCGGGCAACAAATCCCCGGAAGATAACATTCCAAATACAAATTGAGGGAAAGCCAGTTTGGAATGGTCCCTTTTCAACATAAGGTCGAATTCAATTGTAAAATTCTCTGTAAATGGCTCTTTGTTGTCTGTCAGATAAGTAGTGTTTTGGAAAAGCTGTACCCGGTTGCCCTTTCCTTGGCCGAGGGATACCACTGCCGCCGTACCATTAGAATTCCAGCCAATTGGCAATTCACCCATTGCATCGGCAACGAAATCATTACTGTAAATAATTTGTTCTCCGGGAACAAAATCATACTTCGAATAAGACTGTATTTTTTCTTCCTTAGGTTGCGCATTTAACGTTTCAGTTGGCGTTGCTTTAGTAGCTGGCTCAGTATTTTTGATAGATTGCTCCGTTTTGTCGAGGCTTTTATCGATGGCCTTGTTGATATTATTATCAACCCGCTGATTAACCTTGCTTTTCACTTTGTTTAACAGGCCCCCAATTTGCGCTTTCGTTGCAAAGGGAGCCGCAATTATTAGCAGTATTAATATCTTTATTTTCATATGCATTGCTTTAAAAACCAAAATTGGCAGATTATCACGTCATTTTATAGGCGGCTATGTATCAACTGCTATTTAAGTAGTATGAATTGAGTTATTGGTCTGCAGTTCCGGCAGTCATTGATGATGATCAGATTTCCTGCCAATACTTGTCATGTTGGTTTGGATTGGCCCTTTTTATTTTTGGATTTATTAAGGACTACTGGTTGTATCTTTATATTGATCATACTTGTAACCATTCAATTGTTTCAACATGAAAAAAATTGTAGCTGCATTCGATGGACTTCAATATTCAGAATCAACAAGGGATTATGCTATATCATTCACCCAAACATCAGATGCGCATCTTGTTGGCTTATTCATGGACGATAGTTCGTATACCAGTTATAAGATCTATGAACTAGTTGAGAAAGGAGATGTTTCGCAGGAAAAATTAAAAAAACTCGATGCCGGAGACAAAAATAAGCGGCTTGCCGCTACCCAGGATTTTACAGAATCATGTAGTAAAGCTGGGGTTGAGTTTTCTATTCGACACGACAAGAGAATTGCCATCAATGAGCTCAAACACGAAAGCATTTATGCCGATATGCTGATTGTTGATTCAAAAGAAACCCTTACGCATTATTCAGAAAAACCACCAACAAGGTTTATCAGGGATTTATTAACAGATGCACAATGCCCTGTAATGGTTGTACCTGCCAAATTCAAGCCTGTTAAAAAAGTCATTTTGCTATATGATGGTGAGCCTTCTTCTGTTCATGCGATAAAAATGTTCAGCTATTTACTGCCATCACTCAAGCAACTGGAAACAGAAGTTATTTCAGTAAATCCTGTTAACAGCTCCCTGCATATTAAAGACAATAAGTTGATACGGGAATTTATGAAACGGCATTTCCCACAGGCTTCATTTAAAGTAATGAAGGGTTTGGCAGAAAATGAAATTGTATCGCATCTCAAAGAACAGAAGGTTCATACACTGGTTGTTCTGGGTGCTTACAGGCGTGGGGCAGTAAGCAGGTGGTTCAGGGAAAGCATGGCTGATATACTCATGAAAGAACTTAAATTCCCACTTTTCGTTGCCCACAACAAGTAACACAAATAAATGATTCAGCATATTAACGCTTAACTGTGCTCATGAAAGTAAAAATAGATCGTTTATTACAAACAGAAAATGAGCAACTACAACGGTTACACGAAATTGTACGACAGGCCATAGAGGAAGAAAAACTGTTGTCTGAAAAGTTGGGCGAATTTGAAGAAAAGAACCCTCCTTTTGTGAGCAGGGTCGCCGATAAAGTTGCAGGTTTTGGGGGTAGCTGGGCCTTTATCCTTTCTTTTCTTGCACTTATGCTATTGTGGATACTTGCAAACTTATATCTTCTTCAAAAGCCATTTGACCCTTATCCATTTATTTTACTTAATCTTCTGTTGTCTACGATTGCGGCTTTACAGGCGCCGATTATTATGATGAGTCAGAACCGAAAAGAAGAAAAAGACAGGCAGCGGGCAGTAAATGATTACATGATCAACCTCAAAGCAGAAATTGAAGTTAGGAACCTACATGGAAAAATTGATTTACTGATGACAGAACAGATGAAAACTTTGTTCGAAATTCAAAAGACACAGGTTGAATTAATGGAGGAAATAAAAACAATTATCAACAAGCAAAAAGAGTAATCTGATCAACCATGGATTCGATCACCCACCTGGCTTTGGGCGCATGTATGGGAGAAGCTTTTGCCGGAAAACAACTTGGGAGAAAAGCAATGGTATGGGGCGCCCTGGCTCAAAGTATCCCTGATATAGACTTCCTGGCAGCCTTCTGGATGGATACATCATCTAACCTCTTGGCACACCGGGGTTTTACACATTCATTCCTTTTCTGTGCACTCATTACGCCTTTCTTTGCTTTGCTTGCAGAAAAGCTACACAGGCCCCATAATATCCGGTTTAGTAAATGGCTGCTATTTTTTGGAGGAACAATCTTCATTCACATTTTTATTGATGCATTTAATAATTATGGGGTGGGCTGGTTTGAACCATTCAGCCATGCCCGGATTTCATTCAATGCGATATATGTAGCTGATCCACTCTTTTCCATTTGGCCTGCCATTGCCTGCATTGCCTTACTAGTATTGAGCACCCGTAGCATAAAACGAAAACGATGGTGGAAGTTCGGATTAGGGTTAAGTTCACTGTACTTGGCTTTCAGCCTCATCATGAAAGCAAAATCTGATGCCGATGTAAAAAGGGCACTGAAGGACCAACATATTAGTTATAGCAAGTACTTCAGTACACCCGCTCCATTGCAGAATATTTTATGGTATGTGGTAGCCGGAAATGACTCGGGTTATCATGTAGGATTTCATTCCCTTCTCGACCGAGGAAGCCATATCGATTTTCAATTTTTCCCAAGGAATGATTCTCTCCTTAAAAATATCCGCGGAGAGGAAGAGTTGGAAAAACTCAAGCGGTTTTCCCAGGGTTTTTATACAGTTGAAAAGTACAATGATACGCTGGTATTTAATGATTTAAGATTTGGCCAGGTAATTGGGTGGTTCAACCCGAGAGGCCGATTTGTATTTCATTATTTTTTAGAACAACCAGGTACCAATACGTTGGTAGTACAACGGGGGAGGTTTGAAGGATGGACCCCTGAAACAACCCGTGCATTATTCAGGCGTATTTTTGGGAAGCGCTGAAAACCAATTTGGCACATCGTTCGCTGCAGGTAAAGATGAGAGAAATCAAACAATATTCTGATGGCTATCATTAGCCACTTTTAAAAGCAGCTGTAATTTAGTAATATAGGAAATGATTTCATTCACCTTCAAATCAACGACAATGAAAAAGATAATTGTTGCAACAGACTTCTCTGCTACTGCATTGAATGCCGCAAATTATGCAACTGATATGGCTTCTGCAAGTGGGGGCAGTATTTCATTATTGCATGTTTACCAAATCCCTGTTAGCTACAGTGAAGTTCCTGTAGCGATGAATACAGAGGAGTTGCAGCAAGCTGCAGAAAATGAAACGATTAAGATCAAAGAAGCGTTGCTCAAAAGATCAGGGGGCAGGATTGAAATTGATACGGTCGTTCGTAGTGGTTCATTTTTTCATGAGCTTCAACATCTTTGCGAGGAAATTCTTCCGTATACTGTTGTAATGGGTAGCCAGGGCACTACAGCAGCACAACGCTTTTTATTTGGAGGGCATGCCGTACATACCATGCAGCACTTAGAATGGCCGGTGATCACCGTGCCTCCCACAGCGAAGTTTTCTATGATCAGAAAAATCGGCTTTGCATGCGACTTCGATAAGGTAATGGAAACAACCCCTGTAGATGAGATTAAACTATTGGTGAATGATTTTCATGCTTCATTACATGTTTTAAATACAGGAAAAGAAGGGGCCTACAATGCAGATACGGTTTTTGAATCTGGGATGCTGCAGGAAATGCTGGCACCATTGAATCCTACATATCATTTGCTAAGCAGCGAACATGTAGATGAAGGCATTGTGAGTTTTGCAGATGAAAATAACATTGACCTGCTGCTGGTACTTCCAAAACGGCATAATCTGATAGAAAAACTGATTCATAAAAGCAATACAAAACAATTGGTTTTACATAGCCATGTACCGGTAATGGCTTTGCATCAATAAAAAATGCCCTTTTTGTGATGCGATGCTATAGTTGTGATGTTGCAATCAATTCAAAGAGTGCTTACATTTACATATGAAATTTTTTAGCCTACTAAACAGGCAAGTTATTGTTGCCCTACTTCTTATCTGCAATTCGTGTGGAAGCAAAACTGAAAAAACAAGTCCGGTCATAGAAGATATCACAGCTTCGGTATATGCAGCCGGAGCTATTAAAGCCAAGAATCAATATACAGTATACCCTACCGTTAGTGGAACAATTAGCAGGATTTTTGTTGCGGAGAATGATACGATACAAGCAGGAGCGGCTCTATTTTTAGTAAAGGATAAAAATGCGGCGCTCAATACCGAGAACGCTGCATTGGCTGCCAATTATGCAACGGCTGCAGCCAATACTGCAAAGCTGGATGAATTCATCGCCAATATTCAGCTGGCAGAAGAAAAGTACAGCCATGATTCAGCAGTTTATCAACGACAGAAAAATTTGTGGGAAAGAGGAATCGGCACAAAAACCGAATTGGAACAAAGGGAATTGGCTGTTAAGAATGCAGGGACCGCCTTGAACACTGCAAAATTCCGGTACCTCGATCTTAAAAAGCAAATTTCACTGAGTACAGCCCAATCTGGAAACAATTTAACGATTAGCCGTAACAGGGAAAGCGATTATACTGTAAGAAGCGAAATTGCGGGGAAAGTTTATGCGATACAAAAAGAACCGGGAGAAATGGTGTCGCCTCAAACAGCAGTTGCTGTTATTGGATCAATGGACGCTTACAAACTCGAACTACAGGTAGATGAATATGACATTGTAAAAATTAAAGAGAATCAGGAAGTTTTTGTTACACTTGATAGTTACAAAGGGTCGGTATTCAGTGCCCGAATTACAAAAGTTAACCCACTCATGAATGAACGCACCAAAACATTTCTTGTTGAAGCAAATTTTGTTCAACCACCCCCATCTCTTTATCCAAACCTGACAGTAGAAGCAAATATAGTCATCGATAAAAAGGCAAAGGCACTTACAATTCCCAGGAATTACCTGATTAATGATTCATTTGTTTTGACAAGCAAGGATCATAAAATAAAAGTGGTTACGGGTTTAAAAGACTATCAGAAAGTTGAAATCATCAGCGGAATTTCAGAAAAAGATATTATTTATAAGCCCCGTTGATGAAAAGCAAACTCATATTAAGCATAGCGAAATCATTGTTACTGGCCAGGTGGCGCCAAACATTGGTCGCTGCCATTGGTGTTACTTTCGGAATTACCATGTTTGTAACATTGCTAAGTTTTATGACGGGTTTAAATAAGCTTCTTGATGGGCTGATAATGAACAGGACGCCGCACATCCGCCTGTTCAGGGAGATCAGGCCCAATCATACCCAGCCGATTCAGTTGGCTTATGGTTCAAGTAATCAATACCATTTTGTGAGTTCTTTAAAATCGGGAAATGCCCGGCTTGAGATTTTCAACAGCGATTTTATTATGCAATCACTCCTAAAAGATGAAAGGGTTGAGGGTATAGCACCAAGGGTGACAACCCAGGTTTTTTTCAACTACGGGTCTATTGACATCAATGGAATCGTAAATGGGGTTGAGGTAGAATCTGAGAGCCGTTTATTTTCATTTACAGATTATATGGTGGGGGGCAATGCAGCAGATCTTGGCAATATTTCTAATAGTATCATTTTAGGAAAGGGGCTTGCTGAAAAAATGCAGGCAGCTATTGGAGATGCTGTAACAATTACTACATCTAAGGGTGACCGTTATACCCTTAAAGTAGTGGGCTTTTTTCAATCTGGAATAAATGAAATTGATAAAGTTCAAAGCTATGCTTCAGTTTCTACTGCTCAAAAATTATTAAATAAAACGGGCAGCTACGTTACTGATATCGGTATCCGTTTAAAACAACCCACGCTTGCCCCAGAAGTTGCTGCTGATTTCGCTAAACGCTATGAATGTGATGCAGAAGATATTCAAACCGCCAATGCTCAGTTTGAAACTGGAACAAGGGTAAGAAACATCATTTCGTATGCTGTTGGAATCACCCTTCTTATTGTAGCTGGCTTTGGCATTTACAATATACTCAATATGATGATTTATGAAAAAATGGATTCAATCGCTATCTTGAAAGCAACAGGATTTTCGGGAAAAGATGTAAACAGGATTTTTTTAAGTATTTCGATGGGTATCGGTTTATTTGGAGGGATATCGGGTTTGGTTTTTGGTTTTCTGCTTTCGAAAGGGATCAATCAGATCCCCTTTAATACATCTGCATTGCCTACTGTAAAAACATTTCCCATCAATTACAACCCTATATATTATATCATTGGAATCAGTTTTTCATTAATTACCACATATTTTGCTGGCTTCTTTCCTGCACGTAAAGCAAGCAGGATAGACCCAGTCGTGATCATACGAGGAAAATAACATGGCCAGCACAATACTTGAAGCACTACATATCAACAAATATTTTCATGATCCGGTTACAGTTAAGATCCTGAATGATGTAAGCTTTGGCATTCAAAAAGGCGAGTTTGTTTCAGTGGTAGGGAAATCGGGCTGCGGCAAATCCACACTATTGTATGTACTCTCTACAATGGATACTGTTTATGAAGGCAGACTTATCATCGACGGGGAAGCAATGGAGGATAAAAAGGAAAAAGAATTGGCAAGGATCAGGAATGAAAAAATTGGCTTTGTTTTTCAATTCCATTATTTACTCAATGAATTCACAGTGCTTCGCAATGTTATGTTGCCTGCTTTAAAACTGGCGAAATTTACGGAAGCACAGATCGAAAGCCGGGCCCTCGACAAATTGAATATGCTGGGTATTGACGCACTGGCAGGAAAAAAAGCGACTCAACTTTCCGGTGGGGAGAAACAGCGGGTGGCCATTGCGAGGGCGCTCATCAATGACCCCATTATAATCATGGGTGACGAACCAACAGGTAATCTCGACAAAAAGAATTCTGAAATTGTATTTAACATTTTTAAAGAACTTTCAGATCAATACCAGCAAACTTTCCTTGTGGTAACTCATGATCCTGGTTTTGCCAAAAAAACACACCGGATCATTGAGATGGAAGATGGAAGAATCATCAATTATTAAGTTACGAATCCAGTTGATTTGCATCACTGTTAAAAATGAGTGCAGTCAGCAGAATTGCCCGGCTTAATGATTAACTTGTATGTTCATACTTAAAAACCATTTATATGAATAGCAAAAGTAAGTTGGTAACAGCAGTGCTGGCTGGGGCTGCCGTAGGTGCGATTTTAGGTATTTTATTTGCACCTGATAAAGGAAGCAAAACCAGAAAAAAAATGAAAGAAAAGGGAGAACGATGGGCAGATGACCTAAAAGAACGTTTCAAGCAAGGGAAAGAAACGTTCGCACACATGAAAGATGAGATGGAAGAGAAAATGAAGGAAAAAGCCAAAGGATTTATGTAACGGTTGTATAGCAAATTCTTTATTATGGAAAATTTTTCTGATAAAGCCGAAGACCTGGTCGGCAGTATAAAGGAGTATATTAGTACAAGTATTGAACTGGGTAAACTTAAGGCTGCAGAAAAGGCATCTTTCATGATTTCTAATTTTGCAGCAGCTATAGCCGTAGCGATCATTGGTATTTTTTTCGCCCTCTTTACCGGTATCGCACTAGCGTTATTGATTGGGCATTGGATAGGAAGTGCATGGGCTGGCTTTGCAATTATTGGCGCATTTTTTTTGATCATAGCCCTGGTTATTTGGTTCGGAAGGGAAAAACTAATACAGCTACCGGTTATGAATAATCTAATCCATCAATTTTTCAAACATGATGAAGAAGATTAAAAATATGCGTCAATTGCAGGAAGAAAAGCAACGGATAAAAAATAAGCAATCCTTGCTTGAAAATAAAATCAGGGAAGATTATGCTGGTTTATCAAACTCACTGAAACCCATGAATATGGTAAAACAAGCCCTGGGTTCATTTTCTTCCAAAGATAGCACATCAACAGATGAGTCAAATTCAGTAAAAAAAATGTTCGGCTATGGCCTGGCAAGCCTTGCCGTTTCCTGGCTGTTGAAAAAAGCAGGTTCCAAATTCAGCAATATCTTCTCTCGCAAGTGATGCGATTATCTTTTTTGAAGGATGTTCTTTTTAAGCATGTCTTTAACCAGCAACTTGCCATACTGATGGCTCATTTGTTCAGTATTCAATGGATCAAAACTGCGGGTTTGTGCTGAATACAACAACCGTTCATCGGAAAGATTGTACAAGTTGGTTTCCCAGAAATATTTTGTATCTGTAATATAATAACCGGGATCCTGTATACGCTGGTACCTGGTTCGCCTGTATTCCCATAAACGGCTGTAATAACTTCCGCTCGGGATATAACTAACATTTCCCTGTACAAATTGGCGTTCCTTCTCTTTATCCAACAAAACAATGGTAAGTACAGCATCTGTACCAGCAGATTTTATTTGCTGAATGGCTTTGGTTTCATCCATATTCTCAAATGCTTTAGGGCCGAGTTCTGACAATGATGAGACGGCATGATAACCCAACGCCTTGAGATCATTTACCATATGATTTTCCATTTTTTCCCGTATGCTTCTGTCTTTATCTGAAATCAGGGCCAGTACCATGATTTTTTTAATGGGAGGGATGCTATCGGTGCTACTGTTCCATACAGTCGTGATTTTTGAACTGCCACATGAAGCGATTATCAGGATCAGCATAAATGAGATGATAAAATGTCGCATGTTTTTATGATTTATGTTGTGATGTTAATTTATCTCTTTTGAGTAAAAGGTAAAGGGGCTTCCATGTTTCTGTTCGTTCACTGATAACTGCCAGCAGCATGGCTAAAGTTCTTATAGGCAGGCTTTTGCTTACTATTTTCAAAAAAAATTATGTTGGCTTTCAGGTATTGCAAAAACTGATTCCCGGAATGCAGGCATAACAATAATTTTCATGGTAAGGTGGCACTTTTTAATAACTGGAAAGATGATGGCGGTAGGGTTTTTTCATGATAGCTGTCAAACAGGTACGTTGAAATTGATTTTCTTACCTTTAGTAACAATGTTTACAGAAAGATGGTTAACCGCCTTAAAAAAATAGTGGAGGGTTTGTTTTACTACAGTGAATCTGAATACCCGTATGTGATTCACCAAATGGGTGTTACATCGCCTGGTATGCTTACATCCAGGTTTTTGGCACTTACTGGTTCTGATATGAAGCCAGAGCAAATAGATGCTGCAGCATTTTTTCAGAAATGTATCAGGAACGCATCCTATGGAAGCGATCGACAGTCGAAACTAACAACAAAAAAATACAAGGAATTAAGTTCGTTGTTATTAGAAAAGGAATTTAAGACTACAGTTTGGAGAATGGGAATGGTACAGGTGGATATTTTTATCTGCATTCAGGATAAAAACAATGAACTCATCATCCTTCACACCAAAGCAATTGAAACATAATTGTATGCTACTCCCGGCGCTTACTTGCCAGGTATTTGTTCCTGATAATTTCAGCCATAGGCTTATTATGCACTTTGCTTTCGAGCCAGGATATAATATCCAGGTATGCAAATGCCCTTGTTTCGAAGCGGCTTTTTTCAAACTGGCGAATAGTATGTAGCAGGGTTTCAAATGCCGACTGTAGCTTTTGCCTTGGAAGGTGAAATGTGTTTCTCAGGAACCTGAACATTTCTTCTTCAATTACAGTAAAGTTTTGCATTCTAGCCATGAATCTGTACACAGAACGCGTGAGATGGTCAATAATTTCTGAATTTCCCAGTTCGTAATGAGCAATGAGGTGTAACAATCGAGCATAACATTGTAAGTCGGTTCTCAAATCGGCCTGGTCATGTATGATCTTATGAAGGTAATCTATACAACGGTTATAATCCCCGGCCCCAAAATATAGTGTCGCTATTTTATAATTAAAAACCAATACTCGATGCCTGTCGAGATAAAGCGAATACTCCTGTAGTTTCTCTTCAATGAGTGGGACTTCCTGCAGGCCTTTCTTGAAATCGCCTACAATGATATGTTTATTCAAACGGGCGCTATTGAGATAAACAAAAGTTTGTATACGGTTATTATCATGCTCTTTTGCCACCTGGGAATGGGCAAATTCCTGAAACTTGTTCAATGTGGCAGTAAACCTTGGATAGTTTCTAAGATCAAAATGGGCATTCAACAGGTTGTGCATACCCTTAATATAATGTCCGGTTTCTACACCAATCATTATTTCCTCCCGGTGAAATAGGTCGACCCACTTTTGTGTGTACCGGTAGTACATCAAAAAATCCTGGCGAATAAAGGCAAACCAGCAATAGCTCTGGTACAAATAAAGCTGTTCATAAAAACCTGTTTGCAAATGTGCATTTAAAGGCAGGTGCTCAGAGAAAAATTTCTTTACCCCTGCTTCATCTTCTTCATTACGGGCATGACCATATTTAATATACCATCCGTATAATTGCAATGCCAGATTAGAGAGGCTAGTAATGTTGCTTCTTCGTTCATTCACTTCTACAGCTTCGGCGCTTAACCTCTCTGCCCTGTCTTTGAGGCTGCGGGTAATATGCAGGGTTTCAATTTTTTTCTCCAGAGAAATCACCTGTATCAAAAAACTATACTGGTGACAGGAGATAGCCAGTTCTTTTACTTTTTCCAGAATCTTCAGGCTTTGATGGTAAAGACCTTTGTTATATAATATCCTTGCGTAATCAAGCTGTTCATGCAACTGAAGATCTACACTTTCACTTGTTTTGATTACTCGAAGGCTGGCCAATAGTTGTTTATATAAATGGGCTTTTACATTTGCCAGTTGGGGCTTTTGAATTGAAATGAGTTTTTTTAACAATACCGGTTCATCATATTCTTTCAGCTTATCCATTGCATCAAAGAGTTCTATTATTTTCAAGTCCTTATTCCCGGAATTTCGTTGAATATAGAGCTTAAAATTGCGCTTCTCCGACTTTTCCAGAGATCGGATCAGTTGAAACAATATGTCGGCAGACCGGTTGGGCATCATATTTATTTTTACCGAAACTCAATGCTGGAAAGGCTTTCGGCAGAAAAAGCACTGTTTCAGCATCATAAAATTCAGTTCAAGTTGTCTTGAACATAATAAAAACACATGCTACTTTCGAATAGAAATACAGCATGTGTTATTTTTTAATAAATGACAGGCAATCGTAAATAAAAGGCAGGCAATCGTAACCGGTTTCCCGGTGGTTCAAAGCTAGAAAAAAAAACCAACACTTACAACTTAGTAATAGATCTCAAATGGCAAGCAATCGTAAAGCCGCTCCGTTTCTACGGAGGGGCTTTTTTGTTTAAAATACCCTTCATTGGGTATGGCAATAAGTTATTGAAACAATATTTTGTAGGTATGTTCATAAAATGTACCTGCCGCAACTTTCTCGTAACCGGAACAATTCTAGTCTTGATTGTTAAGCTTTGGCTAAGGCCATACCTGCATGCGCATGGAATTAGTATTTATATATTGGGTGTTTTCCCAAACCTGATGGGATCATTTCTCGTACCCTTTGGACTAATTTATTTCTTTCAAAATAAAGACTCAATATTGGGCAGGTTATTTGGTATACAAAGCCAGGGCAACTTGCTCCAGGTTTGCATGCTTAGTTTTTGTATGCTTGTTGTAAATGAATATCTGCAGTTATTGCCCATATTTGGTAGAACTTTCGATTATGCCGACATCGCTTCTTCCATTGTTGGCTTGTTGCTGGCTTACAGGTTCATCCTGGTTCGATTCATTAGCGCCGGAAAAGCCTGATATTATCTCCTAATAAATATATTTGCAGTTACGGACAGTTAGCTCAGTTGGTTAGAGCGCTACGTTGACATCGTAGAGGTCGTTGGTTCGAATCCGATACTGTCCACTAATTTCCTCCGGCGCCTACCCTTCTTTGTTCTTCTTCAGTAGCAGAAGCCCTCCTTTTTGATGGCCCCTGCTGTTTTCCAAACCGATATGTGAAGTTTACGCCATACTGCCTGTTGTCCCAACGGTTCCGCAATGTAATATCTACTGTACCATACTTTGTGAGGCCGCGGTAATACTGCCAGTTAAATGGATCCCTTGCATTCACCCTTACACTTAGCTTTCCTTTCAATAGGTTATTTTTAGCCAGTCCGATGTTGAGCTGGCCCATTGGATAGGCAAGGTTCAATTGTTCAACGGTTTTATACCTGTACCATCCGCTCAATTCAGCCGTCCAGCCTTTTCCAATGGTAAAATTATTATTGATGTTAAAGGTAAAAGATGTGAATGCAATATCCAGGTCTACAACTTCAGGCGACCCTGTTTCATTAGAAATATACGTGCCTTCAAAATGGTTTCGGAAAACATTTCCATACAGGTTTGCATTCCACCACTTACGAATTTTTAGAGGTGCGCTGATGGCGAGGCCCATATTTGTAAAACTGGCAATATTGTCGGAAGTTAGAAATCCGATTATTTCATTGTTTGCTCCCCGGTTGCGGTTTATGATATTAGAAATGACATCGGTTGTTTTGCTGTAATTAAGTGTGGATATCAATTTGCCTTTATAACTATGTATCAATTCATAGTTGAAAGAAAACTGAGGAGTTAAATATGGGTTCCCCTGGCGATAGGAAAGTGAATCGAGGAAGAAAGTAAAAGGATTGAGGTCCTGGTAATTCGGCCTTTGTAACCTTCGGCTAACAGACACTGTTAGTGAATGTTTATCATTCAAGGTATAACTTGCAAACATGGTTGGAAACAAACTCACATAGTTTCTTTTTACAACCGAATTGTTTACCACCTGGTTTCCCTTGGTATAAGTATGCTCAAGCCTGAGGCCGGCCTGAAGGTTCCATTTCTTCAACTGCCTGTTCACGTTCACATAAGCAGCATTCACATTTTCATCATAAATGAAATGATTATTCCTTGAATCAGGGATCCATCCGGAAGGAACTTTACGCTGATAATCTACGCGGTTATCAGACTTTACGTAACTGATTTTTACGCCTGCTTCAAGCCGCAATCCGCTTTTGAAAGGTTTAACAAAATCAGATTTGGCAGAATAAATTTGAATGGTAGAAGGTAAATGCCCTTTCAAAAACATTGAATCGGCTGTTTGATTAAAGTTTCCATCGAAAAAACCGGTGCTTAACAATTGATCCGAAGTATTATTATACTGTGCAAAATCTGCATCTGCTGTTATTTCTGTACCTGTTGTATCAAATAAATGCCTGTAATTGAAATTTACCCCGATATTATTCCAATTGTTTTCATTAACCGTAACAGAGTTGAGCCTTGAAAAGGCAATCCCATCTAAATCTGTAAATGTTGTGGATGTTGTAGGCCTTGGCCTTCCGGCGAAAAGGAACCCATTGAGTACAACCCCGAAAGTGGTCTTTTTATTGGGCGTATAATCCAATCCCAGCTTTAGCGTATAGTTGTTGTTTTTAAACCTGAAAAGTGTATTCACATTGTTGATACTATCAATAGGTTTGTCGTCCCTGTAATACCTGCTGATAATATCCATTTTGCCCCTTCCTTCGCGGTAATTGTAGATGAAGTTCCCAAAGAAATTTATTTTATTTTTTTTATAGTTATAATTTACCGAAACAGTAGGCTTCCAGTACAGGTTTTCTTTTCCATTCAATCTGAATAGTCCGCCTGTTGTTCCCAAGGCGATTGAGCCGTTTGATCCTTTCGCCTTGCTTTTTTTCGTTTTGATATTAATAACCCCTGAGTTTCCCGAAGCATCATATTTCGATGATGGGTTGGTCATGATTTCAATTTGTTCGAGTGCAGAAGCCGGCAGGTTGCGAAGTATATTGGCAAGATCGGCTCCCGATAAATAAGTTGGTTTTCCATCCATCATGATGATGACAGCATTTTTTCCTTTAAGACTGATATTGCCATCGTTGTCTACAGTTACCCCGGGTGATTTTTCGAGTACTTCTAATGCTGTTGCCCCAGCATTGGATGGAGAAGCTTCTACATTTACGATGGTGCGATCGAGTTTTTGTTCAATGAATGGTTTCGTGGTCACTACAGTTACACCTTGAATGGATTTAGCAATGATATTCAGTTTTACATCCTGAAATTCAGCCGTTGGTTTTTCTGTTGTAATCTCAATTGCTGCTAATGAGTAATTTTCATAACCAGTTGCTGTAATGGAAACGACATACATCCCGAGTGCAATTTTTTCAAAAGAAAACTGGCCATTTGAATCTGTAATGGCAATTTTCACTAGTTTCTTATCAGATGACTGTATTAAACTAACTGTTGCAGCATCAACGGGCTTTCCTTCTGAAGATAACACAGTTCCTTTAATGATTCCCGAAAGAGGTTGAGCATAAGAACTGATGATAGAAAACAGGAGCAGGAAACAGATTAGAAATTTTTTCATGACAGGTATGTTTGGCTATACGTGAGTAGGCTGGTAAATTTCGCCAAACAAGATGGTTTGCAGAAGCCAAATTGGATAAAGGGTAATATGTTGTGATACCTGGATGTGTGTGGGAGGGATGGCGTCGGGTTGTTACAAAATCTGGTTTAGAGTTTTATTATTTTATTGCGGATACCATATACAACCAGGCCAATGCGTGTTTTCAGGTTTAGTTTTTCAAAGAGCGCATCCCGGTAGCCTTCTACAGTGCGTGGGCTGCAGAAAAGCTTTTCACCAATTTCTTTATATGTTAATTCTGTGGCAGCATACTGTAAAAATTCAGTTTCTTTTGTGCTCAGTTGAACAGGCGACTGTTGTTGTTTATCATCGCTTGCAATATTATTTAAAAGCCGCCCGGTGGCCCAGTCTGGAAAATAGTACCCTTTTGTAACCAATGTATGTAGTGCTTGTTCCAATTCTGCAGGATGGATATTCTTATGAAGAAAGCCTCTTGCTCCGCATTTTATCATGCGTATCAATGCTTCATCTTCATTTTGCATGGTTAGTGCCATGATCATTATTTCCGGGTGATGTTGTGAAATCCATTTAGCAGTTTCGTACCCGTCCATTACAGGCATCGAAATATCAAGTAAAATAATATCTGGTAAATTTTTGGCCTGCATTAAACGATCTATCAGTTGTTGGCCGTTCTCTGCTTCAAACGAAACCCGGTAATTCCTGAAACCGTCGATGATGGCCGTTATGGCTTTTGCAATCAGCAGGTGATCATCAACAATAACAATAGAGCGTTGCATATGAATTAAAGATTTTTTTCAGACAGAATCAATTTTGTAAAAACACCTTTGCCCGGTGTACTTTCCTGTATAAGTTCAGCTCCAATCAGCTTTGCCCTCGAGCGTATATTTTTTAAACCAACACCTGGGCGGGCCGCGTTTATATTCTCCGTAAATCCAATTCCATTATCCCTTACCGTTAGTACAAACGATGATTCATTCCGTTGGATTCTTACATAAATGTTTTTGCAGGAAGAATGTCGCAAGCTGTTTTGTAACAACTCCTGTACGATTCGAATCACCGTATGTACAACTTCAGATTGCAACATGATCCCGGTGCTATCAGTTTCAAAATGAACTTCACAAATGCCCAATTTTTGCACACGTTCACATTCTGCCTCCAAAACATGAACAATGTCTACCTGTTCAGCTACATGGTTTAGAAGCTTCCTGGAAAGCAACCTTAGTTCGTCGAGTGATTCATTGATCAATGTGCTGCTTAACAAAAGGGTTTGGTTCAATTCGGAAAACTTGCTTTCATATTCTGTTTTTTGCAGATGAAGGGAAGCAAGGGTTAATTTCTGTGCGACTGAGTCGTGAATTTCAATTCCGATACGGTGCATGGTTTCCTCCTGTACTTCCATTTTTACGTTTAACAGTGCAGCTTTATGGAACTCGGCTGCCAGTTTTTTTTCCTTTTCATAATTGATTTTTCGTCGCCGGTATTGAAGTACCAATGCCACCGTTACGATAGCAAATGCAATGATAGCAGCGCTGATCAATATGATGAATATGAGTACTTCGGCTTCCCCCATACAAACGAAATAATGAACAGGGAATACATGATGAAATTAAACACATACATAGCATATGCGTAACCGATATAAATATTCCTGTATCGTGTAAAAAGATAATTTCCCATTCCAAAGAAAGGGAGCGTACAAAAGTAAAATACAAACAATCCCATACAAACCCAGAACATCATATTGTTCTTTACAAAAAGAATCTCATTTCCTGTTGCGAGCAAATATAAAAAAGTGAGGATCAATACCAGCATTAATATAATTCCTACAGAATATGAAAATGAGTATACCCACCAGAATGGCTTTTTAGTAAACACCAGGGTCTCCAACAACCAGCAAGAGGTATAAATACAGGCGGCTGCAATGGGCAACCGCCTGATAGAAGCATACTTAAATTCATGATAAAATAACCATGTGTAAAATAGAATCTCTAATGGAATAACCACATAGTTATACATACTTACCTTAAGGTCATTGTGTCCCGAATAATGCAGGTATTTCCCGGCAAACTCTGCAATGACAATAAATGCCAGGTAAAATGGGAAGATCTTCCAATGCGATCCCTTTATCTTATTCCAATAGAGGAACCCTATAATACAGGCCGAGATTTCTGCCGCATTAAGCATCCATTTAAGAAAATCGATTGCCTGCATGATTCGGTATGCTTTTTTTAGTACGCTGTTCCAATTGGTGGATAGGGGGGAATTAGGTCCCCATGGTTCATTGCATTGGTTAATGTACCATCTCCGTTGGCAAAATACTGATCTTCCCCTATGGAAAAAATCAAAGAATTATCGTCTCCGAATGGTTTGGGTGAAATAGTAAACCATTCCGACATTGGTTTTGGCTTGCAACCATTGTCGCCCCAATGCCATGGATCGAAATCCCAGTGTATTTGTTCATCATTGGAATCCTGGAAAGTAGGCACCAGGAACAATGTATGTCTTTGTGCAAAGGCAGGGTCTATATCAGATAAATCCCCACCCATTTGAGTAGGGTACTTGCCATAGTATGCACGGATGCCCAGTTTCACAGACCTGGTACATCCATTTTTGCAAACGGCATCTTCAATTTTCCAAATGAAATTTTTCAAAGACTCTAAACTAAACCAGATGCAATTTGCATCAGGGTTGTTCTCATCTATTGCCAATAACGGTTGGCTCAACTGCTTGTAATTTTGCGACATCATAGATGCAGTCGCTGCATTCACACCTTCAAATCCGATTGGAGTATAATTATAGCAGTCTGGACAGTCCCTGCTTGTTTTTGAGAGCTGTACTTTACCGCCTGTTTCATTTTCATTCGGGGTAGTTAAATTGCTTTTATTACACGACATAAAAACAATAATACCAATAAACATCATATTGGTAGTAATCAATAGCTTTCTCATTGTAATTAATTTTTGGTTATAGTTGGTTTGAAAATAAATCTACCAAAAAGATTCGTGTACAATATGAATTACGATTGTAGTTCGAATAGCATGTAATTTGCAATTAACTGATAATCAGTATCTTGTATTTGATTTAAGAGTAAAAATTCCGTCGTTTGTGAAAATATACCGTCATTTAACGGTTGAGGATTTTGCAATTATTCAAACCTTTCAATAGCTCATCACATCATTCTTGTATTATTTAAGCGAACCCAACAAGCGTAAATCATCGGGTAAAATTGGGTTGGATTTGTATGCATTTCCCGTTAATCACTGCTTGCCTTTTGTTCACTCAGCCTACATCTTCGCACTTAGAACTTTTACAAGTTTCCGGAAGCAATATTTACTCCAGTCCTTTAAAACAGCCAGCTTATTATGGAAATATAAGAGCCGGCAAACCATATTAATTAACCTTTTATTGTGGCATTCAGTTACAATAAAAAAATATTGTTGTATGAAAAAAAAACATTTAATAACGATCATGGCTACCTGTATTTTATGCATATGGGTAAACATTTCATCGGCACAAGTAAAGTTTCCTTCAAATTTTGAAAGTGAAACAAAGTCTCAATACAATCAACTAAAGCATAAAGAAATCAGTTTTGAAAATTATCTTGAATACAGAAAAAAGCAATACACGCAAAAAGCGAATATTGCCAGCGGTGCGGCAGCCTTGTATGACGGTTGCAATGAAAGCAATACAGCTTGTGGCAATGGTGACTTTGAGTCGGGAATCAATACAGCAGAATGGGATTTCGCCCATGGGTTGTTGAATGCTGCAAATGTGGGTGACCCTTTCAGTATGACGGAAGAGCAATTGGGGAATGCCACACTCACCAATCCTGATGGTCACCATACCCTCACAAGTAGTACAGACCCGAATGATCCCAACACGGGTATTGCGCCGGTTGCTCCCGGTGGTTCAACCAGGGCCATTCGATTGGGGAACCGAGGAACAGCTCAGGGTACAGAACTTATTTCGAAAAGGATAACTGTAACAGCACAACAAACCATATTCAGCTTTTGGTATGCAGCAATATTAGAGGAACCAGGGGCATCTTCACCTGATCATATAGGGGAAGAATTAGGTGCTTTTAAAGTAAGGGTGTTTCGTTGTTCCAACAATACAGAAATAACAGGGGTATGCAATTTGGGCAATGGTTCTAACCAGATTGTTGCCAATAGTGGCGACCCATTTATGCAAAGTATACCATTTGGTGATGACAGGCTGGTTTTTAAAAACTGGACATGTGCACAAATT
>JBPOHG010000008.1:0-4574 GCA_052035835.1 Bacteroidota bacterium
ATAATGATCAAGCGCTGCCATGCCGGCTTGCTCCTGAACTCCCAGGGCTGTGGGGGCATTTTCAGTTGTTCTTTATCCATGCTTTCATCTACCATACCCGAAATCTTCACATAGCCGCCCAATGGCAACCAGCCAACCCCATACTCCGTTTCGCCTACTTTCTTTTTGAAAAGTGAAAACCAGGGATCAAAAAAGAGATAAAATTTTTCTACCCTGCATTTGAACCATTTGGCTGTGATATAATGCCCAAATTCGTGCAGTACAACGAGGATGGAAAGGGATAATAATAACTGTGCAGCTTTAAGCCCTACACTCGACCAATCTATTGCTAATAATGTCATAATTAAAATCTACACTTTTAAACCACATAAAAGCTGAAAAACGGTTGCACGGTACTTGTGCAGGGTATCCGGCAAGAGAGCTGTTACAGCTTCATTAGAGATGCTGCAAAGGTACGTGCCTCACCATCGCTTTCAAAATATTCCTGTAAAGTTGGCTTTTTGATAAAACTGATTTCCTGCATAGTTTTTTCAACCACAGCAGTGATATCCAGGAAGCCAATCCGGTTCTTCAAAAAAGCCCATACGGCAATTTCATTGGCAGCATTGAGTACACAGGCAGCATTTCCGCCTTTTTGCAACGCTTCAATGGCCAGTCCTAAATTGCGAAATGTTTTATAATCCGGTTCTTCAAAATTCAGCGATGGATATTTCCTGAAATTGAAGCGGGGGAAATCGTTTTTGATCCGTAACGGGAAACCCAATGCATATTGTATTGGAAGTTTCATATCGGGCAATCCCATTTGAGCTTTGATGCTACCGTCTTCAAACTGCACCATACTGTGGATGACACTTTGTGGATGGATGACAACTTCAATCTGGTCGGGTTGAAGATTGAATAACCATTTGGCTTCAATCATTTCCAGGCCTTTATTCATCAGGGTAGCAGAATCAATGGTAATTTTCGCCCCCATGCTCCAGTTGGGGTGCTGCAAAGCATGGTCGCGTTTCACATTCACCAGGAAGTTGGGTTTCTTACCAAGGAAGGGGCCACCACTAGCGGTAAGGATTACACGCTCAATCGGGTTCCTTGCTTCTCCAACAAGGCATTGGAAGATGGCAGAATGTTCACTGTCGACCGGAATTATTGGCGACCTGTTTTCGAGTGCCATCTGCATCACAATATCCCCGGCCACCACCAAGGTTTCCTTATTTGCCAGCGCAATTATTTTTCCTTTTGATACCGCTCTCAATGTAGGTTTTAGGCCGGCAAAGCCTACAATGGCTGCGATCATTATATCATACGTATCAAAATCTGCCACTTCTTCCAGGGATGCTTCCCCTGCAAATACTTTTATATCAGTTGCTGCCAGCGCCGCTTTCACCTTTTCATACTTTTTTTCATCGCCGATGACTACGGCATTGGGTTTGAATTCCATTGCCTGGGCCAATAACAATTCATCATTGGTATGTGCAGTTAGAATTTCCACTTCCAGTAAGCCGGGGTTTGCCCGCACCACATCCAACGCCTGCGTACCTATTGAACCTGTTGAACCAAAAATGGCCACTCTTTTCCGGGGAGCCTCCACTGCCATAAAGTATTTTTATTTTGATTTTTTTATATATGTAGGGCAATTTACAGTAATCTGAGGTGTAAATAAGCCAAAACACTATAAAAGATTGTAAACCTGTTGAATGGCAGAATATCAGCTGGATGGCAGCGCAAATTCCCTGAGATGATCGGCTATCACACGGTCATTGGAAAGGCGTGGCACTTTGTTTTGTCCGCCCAACTTTCCCATTCGCTTCATATAATCTACGAAACCGTTCTTTTGAACCGGGGTGATTTTTAAAGGTTGCAGGATATTACCCGAGATGAGGTCGTCGTAATACACGTTTTTCCTGCGAAGGTTGTCATCTGTTTTTTTGGCAAAAGACTGCAGGTTGGCAGGCATATTTTCAAATTCGATAAACCACTCGTGGTAACTTTTGCCTTCATCTGTACTCACATATGGAGCCACCGTAAACTCTGTTAACTGTATGCCCTCATCTGCTGCCGCTCCAAGGATGGCCGATTCTACTTCTTCCACAATTACATGTTCACCAAATGCCGAAATGTATTGTTTCGTACGGCCACTTACGATAAGCCGGTAAGGGGCGGTTGACAAAAACTTCACCGTATCCCCAATATTATAAGCCCAAAGGCCTGCATTGCTATTGATGATGAGTGCATAATTTTCGCCAACTTTTACATCCTTCAGCATGAGCCTTGTTGGATTGGCATGGTTGATCTCGGCCAGCGGAACGTACTCAAAGAAAATACCGCTATTGCTATTGAGTAGCATCCCGGTTTCCTGCTGGCTGTCCTGGAAAGCAAAGAAACCTTCACTTGCCGGGAACAATTCTATGGTATCAATTTTTCGTCCAATGCTCTCCGTTAGTTTGGCTTTATACGGCTCATAGTTAACGCCGCCCTGAACCATCACACTGAAATCGGGAAAAAGGTCGCCCACTTTCTTGCCCGACTTTTCTATCAACCTGTCGAAATACATTTGCATCCAGGGCGGTATGCCGCTGATGAGCGTCATGTTCTCTTTTATGGTTTCATCAACGATCTTATCAAGCTTCTGTTCCCAGTCTTCTATACAGTTGGTTTCATAGGAAGGCAGTTGATTGGCACGAAGGTATTTGGGTACATGGTGGTTCACAATGCCACTTAGCCTACCCGTTGGTATGCCACCTACCCTTTCCAATACGGGTGAACCACTCAGAAAAATCAGTTTACCATCGGCAAAGCGGGTGTTACCGGTTTCAGCCATGTAACACAACAATGCATTGCGGGCAGTGTTGATATGGTTGGGTATCGATTCCTTCGTAATGGGAATGTATTTTACGCCACTGGTTGTACCGCTGGTTTTGGCGAAATAAATTGGCTGTCCTTTCCATAGTACATTGTGCCTGCCTTATTTGATTTTTTCGATATAGGGTTTAAATGCTTCATAGTCGCGGATGGGCACTCTTTTTACATAATCCTCATGTGTTTTAATAGCATCAAAACCATGATCCTTACCAAAATCAGTTTTAGCGGCTGTTTTAATAAGCTGCTGAAAAATATGCTGCTGGTCTGCAACCGCCGTTCCCATCCCCTTCCTGATCTGCCTGTATATGTAATTGGCAAATGGTTTTGCCAGAAAAGACTTGATTTTCATTCAATACCTATTGTAAAACTTAGCATTCAAAATTAATAAAATTATTACCAGCAGCACACTTAATAGCAATTACACTGCCATTCCTTTTTAAGGTCTATAACAGTTACTATGACGAGCTCATCATCGTGAGGAGCTACTACAATCCTTACTTCCTGGCCATCGCGGGTAATACCTTCCAAGGGATAGGTTTTACCTTTTTTATCTTCCTCAATTTTGTCGTAATTAATTGTCCCTTCGTGTAATACCTGCCTTACCTCTTCTTCATCTATATGACGGCATTCCATTCTGCAACGGGCATGTTTAGAATACCGGATCGCCTCTAAATTTCTGTTAAATGGTGCTGGCCCCGGGTTCTTTTTTTGATCTGTACTAGTGGTGGGGAATGGTTTAGTAGCGATTTTTCCCCGTTGGTTATTTTTGATCCAGAATAAGAAATAAGCTACAGCAGCCAGTGCTATGAGTGGGAGGTATTTTCGAATCATCCTGCAAGGTAGCCACAATTCAAGTAACGCATTATTTATCTTGATAAATGGAACCCGGTTTATATGCAGAAATTGGAATCACTACCCTCCTTCAGCTGATTTTTGTACTTTTGCGCCATGAAAAAATCGGTGGCTTTACACACCCTTGGCTGTAAGCTTAATTTCAGCGAAACGACTTCGCTGGGCCGTTTGCTGGAAAAGGATGGTTTTGTGCAAAAAGATTTTGATGAGGTGGCCGATTTGTACGTCATTAATACCTGCTCGGTGACCGAAAATGCTGATAAAGAATGCCGTCAGCTCGTACGCAGGATCCAAAAAAAGGCCCCTGAGGCATTGGTGGTGGTTACCGGATGTTATGCACAGTTAAAGCCGGAGGAGATCGCAGCCATTCCCGGGGTAAACCTGGTATTAGGCGCAGCGGAGAAATTTAATATCACAGACCACTTGCGTGAACTCAGCAAAAACGACCCTGCCAGGATTTGCAGTTGCGATATAGAGGATGTGAATGTATTTACGCCTTCTTATTCACTCAATGAACGCACCCGAATTTTTATGAAAGTGCAGGATGGATGTGATTATAACTGTAGTTTTTGTACCATTCCAATGGCAAGGGGGAAAAGCCGGAGCGAAAGCATCGGCCGAGTGCTAGAAAATGTGGAATCCATTGCTACCGGCGGTGTTAAAGAGATCGTGCTTACGGGCATCAACCTGGGAGATTTTGGCAAAGGTTACAGCGGCGGTAAAAAACATGAAGAGAATTTCTTCGACCTTATCAGGGAATTAGACGACAAAGCCCCGGTTGAACGTTTTAGGATCTCATCCATAGAACCCAATTTACTGGGAAATGACATGATTGAATTTGTGAGCAACAGCCGCAAATTCAT
>JBPOHG010000246.1:0-6980 GCA_052035835.1 Bacteroidota bacterium
AGTAGGCCGCATAGCCGGCCTGATTGGCGGGCAACAGCTCGTTGAATTGGGCAATGAATCATCTACAAGACTTATTTTTTTTGTTATATAATCTCTAACTGAAGATGCGTCCGCCATTTCAAACATCAAATTAGCACGTGCTATACTATTGGTAAATAAATTCGTATTTGACCCTGTTATATAGTTAACCAAAATAAGACTATTAACTGTAGGTCTAATAATTGCATTTACTCTTATAATTCTATTTTTAGGTTCTAAGTAACCTGTAGTGTCTAACCGATCTGATGGTACAATGCTTGAAAGAAAATCATTTGCTAAACCTCGAAACCTTTTTACTTGGGTTGCATCATCTTCAGGCTTAAATTCAATTTCTGAAGTACTAACAATTGTAGACACAAAATTTGCCATGTCTAAAACCATAGAAGGAACTGCGATTTCTTTCTCTGATTTTTTATAAAAAAGGGGGTTGCCATATCTACTTATAGTTTCTTTAATTTCAAAACTATTAACGTAATGAAAAAATATCTTATTATAACACATTACTTCCCTATCAAATTCATTCCCATAGGTATTATCTGCAATCCAGCCACCATCCGAAACAACAAATTCATTGCCTTGCTTCGTCAAAAACAATGAAATAAACTTATCGGAAGTAGTAACAAAAGGTGTAATTATTTCTAATGACTGCCCATGTTGTTTTACATTCCAAAGCTTGCCAAATGAAGCGGCAATATCTTTATATATATTTTCAAATATCATTAGTTAAAAGTTACATTTCTATTTGGGTCTTCAATATTGGGGTTTGTATCTATAACAATGCCCGCAAATAAACCTTTCCCTTTACCAATAGTTATATTGGGAAAGTCATCCTCATCTATCCTTATATTTCCTTCAAAACAATAATGAACTATACACAAGGCAATATCCTCTAAAGCTGCTGCTTTCTTTTCGTCCAATAATTCAGGGGTCTTGTAAGCAACATTATAGCCCTTCTCATCAAACCTATGAAAGTGGGGAGGTATTATTTGTTGGTCTGGTAAATGAAGACTATCAACATGGTTTCTGTGGGTTGCTCCATGACTTTCAAACCTGAAATAAGGTTCTTTATATAAGTCCTTACACATAAGTTTAAATTCAAACCTTTTGTGGTTGTCTGCTCTTACCTTAACTATAAATGAAATTTCATTAGGAAGAGATACGTGTGCAGCCTTACAAATGTGTTCTAAAAAATTTACATTACTTGAAGGAGCATCAATATCTATATCTCTTTCAGTAATTAATTTTTTATCAGCCAATAGCTTAGTATAAAAAGGATAATTATCCCTTATCTCAACAATATACTTTTTTCTCATCCCTAACAAAATAGGGAAAAACAGGATAAAAAAATTCTTTTTAGAAAAAAAATGAGAGAACATAAAAAAGTATTAACTTTATTATGTCATTTGAGAAGATGATAGCTGGATAGGTAAGAACTATCCTTTTTTTATGCCCTAAAGTTACCTCCTAATAGCCATATTTTCAGCCTACACATAAATTTTTACTGTTAATTTTTTATCCACAATTTTATTTATTGTTCTGACTTGATATGTGTGTAAAATAAATCGTATTCAAAATAAAAGCGGCACCCCGGAAGGATGCCGCTTTTTTATAAAGAGAACCAGTATTATTTGAATACTGATTTTACATAGTCTTCAATTTCTTTGCCTTTTGCGGCAGCAATTTTGTCGAAAGTAGATTTGAAACTCTGGTCAACAAAACCCCTGAACTGCTCAGGAATGGCATTTCTGAATAACATGATGGCGTCAATTCCTTTTTTCACTTTGGCCAGGTCATTCACTTTAATGAGGTACTTGCCAAACTTGTCGGTTAAGCCCACTTTTTCCTGCGATAAAGGTGCTTTGCGATATAAATTATCAAGCATATCAAAATCAGCTTCCGTACCCTGATCGAGCAACACGCCGTTTACTTCTTTGCCCAATTCGCCTTTTGCATCAGGAGCATATTTTTTGGCCAGTGCGAGGGCGTTTTCAGGCTGGATAGCAGTTAACCCTTTCAGCGCAGCGCCGGCAACAGTATAGGATGAATCGTTGATGGCTGTTTCGTAAATAGAAGCATATTTTTTATCTCCGTTTTTCACCAGGAAGTTGATGGCAGCCGCACGTACTTTGCTGTTGTTGTCTTTTTTAGCCAGCAATTCAATTTCTTCCAGCACTACCGGGTCGGCCTTATAAGGCGAACTGGCAAGTTTTTGAATGGTGGCCGTTTTGATGCGGTAGAACTTATCCTTTAAGCCTTTGGCCAGTTCTGGCATGTTGTTCTTGGCAAAATAATCAATGGCTTCTTTTCTGTCGAGGTAGTTCTTGCCATATTTCCATTGTGCTACATAATTTGCTTCCGATTTATTATCTGTTTTTTCTGCCAATAGAATCCTGTCGGCATCTACACTGATCCATTCAGGTTTTTTTGCAGTGGCAAAATAGAACGTATCGCTTTGGTTTTTTGTGGTGATATTGTAACGGGTTTTATTGCCGTCTACATATACATCTACAGCAATTGGCAACGTGAATATTTTACCCGATTTCTGAGTTTGTTCAATTACCACTTCGCTCATGCCGGGCATTCCCTGAATGTCGTGGTTGTAACTGATCTTTAATTTCGGGTGCCCGCTACCGTAATACCATTGGTTCCAGAACCAGTTCATATCTTTTCCGGTCACCTCTTCAAAAGCCAGCCTTAATTGTGCTGCTTCACCTGTTTTGAATTTATTCGTATTCAGGTAATTTTTCAGCGCAGCAAAAAATGCATCATCACCAACATAATTGCGAAGCATGTGCAGGATACGGCCCCCTTTATTGTAGCTCACCGCATCAAACATATCTTCCTTATTTGAATAATGATAGCGTACAAGGTCTTTTTTATCGCTGCCACTCATGATATAGCCTTGCATATCATCAAAATTGTGTGCATCGGCCATGTCTTTTCCATATTTGTATTCATCCCACAGGTATTCGCTGTAGTTGGCAAAACTTTCATTAACGGTAAGATGGCTCCAGCTTTCAGTGGTTACCAGGTCTCCAAACCATTGGTGAAACAATTCATGAGCGATGGTTTCTTCCCAATCGTTTCCATCTACCAGTTCGCGGCTGTTTTGGTATGCGCTTTCCTGGTGGAGTGTAGCCGTAGTGTTTTCCATAGCACCGCTTACATAATCCCTTCCAACGATTTGTGCATACTTGGCCCATGGATAATCCACGCCCAGTTTATCAGAAAAGAATCTGATCATTTCGGGGGTATTGCCAAACACTTTTAACGCATAAGGCGCTTGTTCCTTTTCAACATAATAGCTCACTTCTTTTCCCTTGTAAGCTTTGTCTTTGATAACAGAAAATTCACCCACTCCCATAAAGAAAAGGTAAGGGGCATGCGGAAGGTCCATTTTCCAGTAATCGGAACGGGTTCCATCAGCATTTTTTTTCTGGCTTTTTAAAAGGCCATTGCTGAGGGTAACATATTTAGCCGGAACTGTCATCGTAAGTTCCTGCGTGGTTTTTTGATTGGGCTTATCAATGGTGATCATCCAGGCGCTATTGGCTTCGGTTTCACCCTGCGTCCAAATTTGGGTGGGTTTTAATTTATCCTCCCCTTTTGGGTTGATAAAATATAGGCCCTTTGCATCGGTGATAGCAGCGCTTCCTTCCGCTTTCAGCTCATTGGGTTTGCTGATATAATCGAAATACAGCGTGTACTTTTCGTCTTTTGTATACAGGCGGTCGAGTTTTATTTTCAACTGCATCCCGTCATACTTATAAGTAAGCGTTTTTTTAGTAGCCCCTGTAACCAGCGCCAGTTCTTTGATTTCCATTCCCTTGGCATCGAGCAACAATGAATCTGTTGGATAAAATGTTGGCTTCAATGTCAACCACTCCTTTCCGTACAGATAAGCTTTGTCGTAATCGAAACGTACATCCAGTTTTGTGTGTACGAGGTCATTGATCCGGGGTTCGCTGGCCCTGAATATCTTTTTCCATGAGGTGTCTTGTGGTTCCTCTCCAAACTGAGCCATACCGGCAAATGGGCTTGCAGCGATGGCCAATACTAAGAAAATTTGCTTCATAATCTAATTTTGTGGGCGTAAAAGTACCTGTTGATTCCTAAAACTTCTCCTAAATTTTTATAAATGGCAAGTCGGGTATAATAAGTAGCTTTGATCCGACAAGCATACAAGGGATGAAATTGTTACCGTTTTTACTGTGTTCTATATTATTGTCTTTTTCCGCACAAAGCCAGATTAATCATTTCATTTACTTACAAACGGAGCATAAGCAGGCGTTTTATGTTAAGATGAATGACAAGCTTTTCAGTTCGTCTGCCAGCGGATACCTCATCATTCCAACACTTACAGAAGGGGCGTATACGCTTACCATTGGTTTTCCAAAAAATGAATGGCCGGCAAAGCAATTCAATGTGCAGGTGAGGGCCAAAGATGCCGGCTACTTGATTAAAAACTTTGAAAAGGATGGTTGGGCATTGTTCAATTTGCAAACAATGGATATTGTTCGTGCCCATGAAAAAAAAGCGGCGGATGTAAAGAACAACGAACAGCCGGTTGGTTTCACAGAAACGTTGTCGCAGGTAAGTGAAATCAAAAAACCAGTGTCAACCCCGGCGCAGGTAACCGAAATAACAACTACACCTAAAGACACGATAATTGCTGTAAAACCTGCAGATCCCGTTTTACCCAAACTGGACCGGCAAGAAGAAAAAATCCCGATTCCAAAAAAAGTAATCAAAGAAGAAATTGTTGAAAAGACAGGGTTGGCATCCCTGCCCAGGCAATTGGCCAGCCAGATAAAAAATGATACACGGTATATGGTATATATCGTAGAAGAAGCTGGAAAAAGCGATACTGTTGATATTACATTGGATTATTCGGGCCAGCGGCCTTTGAAAACTGGCATTGAAAAGGATACAGCCGTTACCATTGTTGATGCTGCCTCAACAGTAAAGAATGTTGTTGCCGAAAAAAAGAAACCCGCTTTTATTGATTTGCCGGAAACCACGCTCACCGATACTTCGGCAAAAGAAAAGAAGCAGCCGGTTGAAAGAAAGCCCGAATTTTCAAAAGAGGCCGCTAACATTGTAACCAACCAGGATTGCAGGAACCTGGCTACCAATCTGGATTTTCTGAATTTGCGAAAGCAAATGGCAGCAGTGGTTACAGCAGAAGAGATGATGGATATTGCCAGAAAAGAAATGAAGCGCATTTGTTATAGTGCATTGCAGGTAAAGAACCTGTCGGTGTTGTTTCTCGATGACAAGGGGAGGTATGGGTTCCTCGACCTGGCTTATGTGTACACCAGCGACCAGCATAATTATAAACAGTTAAGGGTTTTGCTGACGGATGAATATTACCTGCGCCGTTTTGATGCCATGATCCGATAACATACAGAACTGTCATGCCAAGATATTATCTCGAGTTAAGTTATAAGGGTGACCGCTACGCTGGATTCCAGGTACAGGAGAATGCCAATACGGTTCAGGCTGAGGTAGAGAAGGCGCTCGGTATTTATTTTCGCAGCAGCTTTTCGTTAACCGGTTCTTCCCGAACAGATGCGGGGGTACATGCACGCCAGAATTTTTTTCATTTTGATAAGGAGGGGTTGGCTGCCGACTGGAAGAAAGCGGTATACCATTTGAATGCAATCCTGCCCGAAGATATTGCGATTCGTGAGATCAGGGAAGTGGCGGCAGATGCGCATTGCCGGTTTGATGCGCTGTCGAGGAGTTATGAGTACAAGCTTTACCGGTTCAAAGACCCTTTTTTAGCTGACAGGGCTTATTATTTCCCTTATAAGATTGATATGAGCCTGTTGCAGGAAGCAGCGGCCATTGTATTAGAGAACCGCTATTTTGAGGCATTTGCCAAAAGGAATTCGCAGGTACATACCTATGAATGCAGTATCTATTCGAGTGAGTGGAAGGATGTTAACGGCAATTTGTTTGTATATGCGGTGACGGGGAACAGGTTCCTGCGGGGCATGGTACGTGGATTGGTAGGTACGATGCTCCGGGTGGGTACAGGTAAACTACAAATCACTGATTTCAGGGATATTATCGTTTCCGGGGATGCTTCAAGGGCCGATTTTTCGGTTCCCGGACATGGGTTAAGCCTCCTGCAGGTAAGCTATTAAGGCCCGGTGATGCCATTTCTTTCCTTTTCTTCAAAAAAAATTCTGCTTCTGAAACCTTTGCTGTGGCTGGTTTTGAGCGGCTTAGGGAATATTTAACAGGTGAATCTTTCAAAAATATTTTGGTGGCTGGAGAGATGCCCCTATCTTTGCCGTCCGCTTTTGAAAAAAGGCCTTAGTTCTTCGAAAAATACGACCGGGTTTTCAAAATTATTTTCGCTAAAAACAAAAATAAATTTGGAGGATAAACTCACTGCCTTTACCTTTGCACTCCCAATTCAAAAAGGGGCTTTTCTCAAAGGAAAAAAGCAAAAAAAAGTGTAGAAAAATTTGGTTGATATTATAACGGCTCATACCTTTGCACTCCCAATTCAAAAAGGGGCAAAAGATAGCCAAAAGATCTTTGAAAGTTTGGAAACAGCAGCAAATAAATCTTAGGATTTTAACAAGGTAATGTTAGCGCAAATATTAATTAGAATTTGACGTTAATTTCCAATGAAATTACACAGTCATGTTCAAACAACTCATTTACAATGGAGAGTTTGATCCTGGCTCAGGATGAACGCTAGCGGCAGGCTTAATACATGCAAGTCGTGGGGCAGCATGGGTAGCAATACCTGATGGCGACCGGCAAACGGGTGCGGAACACGTACGCAACCTTCCCGAAACTGGTGAATAGCCCTCCGAAAGGAGGATTAATACACCGTAACATAATGAAGAGGCATCTCTTTATTATTATAGCTCCGGCGGTTTTGGATGGGCGTGCGGCTGATTAGGTAGTTGGCGGGGTAA
>JBPOHG010000273.1:0-3752 GCA_052035835.1 Bacteroidota bacterium
GCCAGTAATATCAATGCTGCAATAAAATGAGTGGTTAGTTCAATATGCCCTACAAAAAATTTCTCAGGTACAAGTCCGCTCTTCACCATGATCCACCCAATGGCACCCTGCAATGCACCTAATAAAAAGAGGAACACCATTGGCAGGAACATCTTCCGGTTCATTTTTTGGGTTAACAGGAAGTAAACAAAACCAACCAGGAACACCAGCCCCATCAGCCTGGCCCAAACCCTGTGAAACCATTCCCAGAAAAAAATGAATTTGAAGTTGCGCATCGAAAAATCCTGGTGCACATATTTAAACTGATCGGTAGTGCGGTATTTATCAAACTCAGTTTGCCAGGCTGTTTCATTTAATGGGGGCAGGAATCCTGTGATTGGTTTCCATTCGGTAATGGAAAGCCCCGACTCTGTAAGCCGGGTGATTCCTCCAAGCAATACCTGTATAACGATCATGCCTACCCCAAGAAGCAGCCAACGTGCTACCTGCCGGTCATTTTTTTCCTGTTGACTCAATATCATCATAACTGTACAAAGGTAGGGCAGCAAAAATTGTTATCAAGGATTGAGAAATGTTTCCCATTCTTTTGCAGACATTTGTTGTACACACATGCTGGAACCATTTTTACATCCCACCGAACTGGAAGCCGGGCTCGATGAGGCCGGAAGGGGCTGTTATGCAGGGCCTGTATTTGCTGCGGCTGTGGTGCTGCCCAAAAACTTTCATCACCCGATGCTCAATGACAGCAAAAAACTGTCGGAAAAGCAAAGAGATTCTTTAAGGCACGTAATTGAAAATGAAAGCCTTTACTATTGTGTTGCGAGCATTGATAGCGAAGAAATTGACAGGATTAACATTCTTCAGGCATCCTTTAAAGCGATGCATGGGGCTATTGATAACCTTGGTATTATACCCGAATCTTTATTGATTGATGGCAACCGGTTTAAACCTTACCCGGGGATTCGGCATACCTGTATTATAAAAGGAGATGGAAAATACAGCTCCATCGCTGCGGCAAGCATCCTGGCCAAAACATACCGGGACGCATACATGCAGCAGATCCACCAGGAATTTCCATTGTATTGCTGGAACAAGAACAAAGGATACGGTACCTCCGACCATAGAAAGGCCATCGAACTGTACGGGTTAAGCCCATACCACCGCAAAAGCTTCCGGATTGTACCCGGCGATGGGCCTCTTTTCAAATAATTTCTCGGTTACGTTAAACTTTCTTAAAAGCAACCTGTCTTATTTCGGCAACCCGCTTAAATAATAAATATTATACTGTATGAAAAAAGTAAAATTCCTTGCCGCATTTTCATTGATGATGGCAATTGCACTGGGTTCTTATGCACAAACAGAAACCCGTACCCCTCAAAAAAAACGTATCAAACAAGGTGTAAGAAGTGGTGAGCTCACCCGCCAGGAAACTAAAACATTGGTAAAGGATAAAAAGGAGCTCTGGCAGGATGTTCGTGAAGCCAATGCCGACGGAACAGTAACACCGGATGAAAAAGCCGAACTAAAAAAAGAAAGAAAAAAAGTAAGCAGGAAAATTTATCGCAAAAAGCACAACGCCAGAGACCGTAATTAATGATGCAAGTTGGGTAGTTGTTTTATATTAAAAAGCGCATGTTGAAATCACATGCGCTTTTGTATTCTATTAAGTTGTGTTCGATTACTTGTAACCAATCCACACCCTGTTTTCCATATCAAAAAGCCAGTAAATACCATTGGCGTAAGCAAAATTGAAACTCTTTTCCACATCTGCTTCAATAGGCAGGCTTAATTCGGCTGAGAGGTACCCTTCCTTAAGATCATACAATTCTATTTTCTTATTCTTTACATTAAGCAGTGCCAGTTCCGACCCTTTGATACCCGTATATACAACAGTGGTAGTGTTATATTCTTCCGGAGTTTCGGGATTGGTAATTGCATCGCTGTTTGCCCTGTTTTTTTTGCGCACACCCCAATGAATGGTAACTGTATTTTGAGAAACATCGCCTTCTTTTGTGTACGCATATACTACCCCGTTATCGAGAAACAACACTTCGTTTGATACATGATTGAATGCGCCTACACATTGTTCGCCAGGTTGTTTCATGCCATCTACCAGTATTTCTGTATCCCTGATCAAACCTTTTGCATCAAGCTTGTACTCAAACCACCCCCCGTCATTGTAACTATTTCCCTGGATGGCTTTTTTTATGGGATTGTACCAGAGCCCCCTGATATCCCGCATGCATTCCTGTTCATCGGGCGATAGCCTTTTACCTGAAGCATCATACGTACATAATGGGTAAGCATAATTTCCTGCCATGGCAGCATAATATTTTTTTTGCAGAGGATGCCAGGTTACACAGGCCCCCCTGGTGCCGGGCATGTCATCATCTGCAGTACGGGACATGGCAAGGGTAAGGGTTTGTTTAAGTGAACGGTTTTGTGCGTGGGTGTAAAAGGCGAACGTAAAAAACAACGTAGCCAATAATAAGTGTTTCATTGGTTTTTGTTGTAAAGAAAAGCCAATCGAAACAGGGGTTCAATCCCCTCCGGTGGGTATTTTTTGTACTATAAATCAAATTCCCCTAAACCCTGGCGTATCACTTCCCAATGTGGGGTAGTACAATCTACAATGGTAGATGGTACCATTCCGCCAATGCCGCCATCAATCACAAAATCAACTAAATGGCCGAATTTTTCATAAATCACTTCAGGGTCTGTATACTCCTCTACCATTTCGCCGGGAAGTGAGGCACTGATCAATGGATGGCCCAGCGCCTCCAAAATGTGCCGGCAAACCTCGTTATCGGGTATCCGAAGCCCGATGGTTGATTTTTTGCTCTGCAAAATTTTAGGAACCAGTTTGCTGGCGGGCAGGATAAAAGTATAGGGACCCGGCAGGTGGCTTTTCAACAACCGGTACAATGGCGTATCAATGCTTTTTGTATAATCGCTGAGGTGGCTTAAGTCGCGGCAAATAAACGACAACTGCGCTTTTTTAGGATCTATTTGTTTGATCTGGCAAACTTTTTCAATGGCTTTATGTTGAAAGATATCGCAGCCGAGCCCGTAAATAGTATCGGTAGGATACACCACTACCCCTCCATCCTGCAGGCATTCGGCCACCTGCTTAATGAGCCTGGGTTGAGGGTCTTCAGGATGAATATGCAGCAACATATCCTACAAAATAGCACAAATTGTGTTTCCTGTTTAAAAAACAGGATTTATTCTGCTACTTTTGCTGCGTTTTTGAACTAAACCATCTATAAACTTTTTTATATGTCTGTAATCACTGTTGGTACCATGGCTTTCGATGCTATTGAAACCCCTTTTGGTAAAGTTGATAAAATTATTGGCGGGTCAGCTACATATGTTGCTTATGCTGCCAGCAATTTTGTTACGCCAATTCAGCAAATTTCAATTGTAGGAAATGATTTTCCACAGGAAGAAATGGAGGAACTGAAGAGAAGGGGCATACAGGTAGATGGTGTTGAAGTAGTGCCAGACAAAAAATCGTTTTTCTGGAGTGGTAAATATCATATCGATATGAACACCCGTGATACCCTGGTTACCGACCTTAATGTGCTGGCAGATTTTAACCCGGTAGTTCCCGAAAGTTACCAGGGAAGTGAATTCCTGATGCTTGGCAATGTGATGCCAAAACTGCAATTAAGTGTCATTGAACAGATGAAAGTGAGGCCCAAGCTAATTGTAATGGATACCATGAATTTTTGGATGGATATTGCACTGCA
>JBPOHG010000106.1:0-11281 GCA_052035835.1 Bacteroidota bacterium
ATGGCATGCCAGATCATATACATTGCCTTTTTTACTTAACCGGCAAAAATCAATAGCAGAGCTGATCAAACAAATTAAAGGAAGTAGTTCTCATGTTGTCAACCAGCAGGATCTTATTGCAGAAAAATCTGCATGGCATACCGGGTATGCCGCTTATGCTGTTTCCGGATATGGTGTTGAGAAAGTATATCGGTACATGCAACATCAAAAACAACATCATTCCAGGAAAACATCTCAGCAGGAATACGAGGAATTTTATTAATTTAAATGGATTACATATCAATCCATAACCCAAACAAAAGCAATACTGCCCGATCATCCTCAACACCCGATCTGGAAGAAAACATAACATCACAATAACCACCAATGACAGACAACATTCCATCCCACATCAACCATTATATATCCTCGCTGCAGGAACCCAAGCGAACTGATATGCAGCAATTGCACCAGTTCATCATGGGCCTGTTGCCCAAATGCCCATTGTGGTTCCTCGATGGTAAGGATGAAACAGGCAAAATTGTCGCCAATCCCAATATTGGTTACGGCCTTTATAAAATCACATACGCCGGTGGAAAGACAAAAGATTTTTATCAGATAGGGTTAAGTGCCAATACCAGCGGGATTTCCATTTATATCATGGGCATCAAAGACCGGACTTACCTGGCTGAAACATTTGGGAAAAGCATAGGCAAAGCATCCATCAGCGGATATTGTATTAAATTTAAACGGCTGAATGACATCCATACCGATGTACTTGCAGCAGCCATTAAATATGGAATTGCTTCCACCAAAGCCTGAGATTGAACCAGTACACTATAACATGCTCTATCAACAACATATACCAAAAGCCCCTCTGCAGCACTATGTTGAGAGCATCAGTTATATTGAAGGCAACAACAAGGGCACTGCACTTCCCAAAATAGCCATGAGCCTGGTATTTAACCTGGCCGACCATTTTAAGCTGTACAGCAATCAACATTTTACGCATCACATCGATTACAAACGCCATTGGGTAGCCGGACTGCAAACAAAACCCACTTATGTAGAAAGTTATGGCACCAGTAAAATGCTGGTGATACAATTCAAACCGCTGGGCGCCTGTATTTTCCTGAAAGAACCACTGCATCATTTCAGCAATGATTACATCACACTCGATCATGTGTTTGGCCAAGAGGCCGACATTACCTGGGAACAATTACAGGAAGCAGCTTCGCTGGGTGAACAAATGCTGATCGTAGAAAATTTCCTTTACCGCAGATTATTATCCAATAAACTCCCCCATCAAAAATTAATTGCTACGATAGAAACGATGTTCTCTGTTCAACCGGGTACATCCATCACTCAACTGTGCAGCCAACTCAATATCTCACGCAAGCATCTCAATCACCTGTCGAAAGAATACGCCGGTGTATCACCAAAAACGTTGTTTTCCCTTCACCGGCTGCAAAAAAACCTGAAAGCGATCAGTGCAACCCCTAACACCAAATTAACTTCGGTGGCTTATCAGCAGGAGTACTTCGACCAGGCACATTTCATCAATGACTTTAAAAAATTCACCCGGCTCTCTCCCACCGAATACGCAAACATCGTAGCCAACAAGCCCGGGTTAAAAATCGTGCCTCACTATATCCCATTTTTGTAAAGGTTACAATTTTACAATTCCATTGGTTTTCTCCCCCTTATTTTTGTTTTAGAAAATCAACATATGAAAAGAAATATACTCGCAGTTGTTATTGGCCTGGTAGCTGCCATTGCCATTTTCCTGGTGGCTGAAAGCATCAATGCGGCCATACACCCTGCCCCTGCAACCCTCGATTTTACAGATAAAGCGGCCGTTGAAACATTTTACAACAGCCAGCCTATCACACTTTGGTTGCTGGTACTGGCAGGATGGGTCCTGGGATCTGTCGTATGCGGTTTCCTTATCAAACTCATCAGCAAAAACCACAACAAACGGTTACCCATAATCGCCGGGGCCATACTAACATTGTCGGCCATTGCCAACTTTCTGATGCTACCCCATCCTGTTTGGTTCATGATCATTGCCTTGCTCCTCTTTATACCATCCACACTCATAGGCCATCGCCTGTATACAATAAAATAATATGAACGAAATAGAAACTTTCCATCAGTTAAAAACCATCCTGCAACCATATGAACCTGCACTTGTTGTACAACACAACAAACCCGATAATTATTACCTCAATACCCCGGTAACTCCTACCAATAAAAAAACGGAATTCTTTGGGGCTGTGCAGATGAAAAAATCCTATGTGGCTTTCCACCTGATGCCGGTATATTATTATCCCGAACTGCTCAACAAGATCAGTGATGGGCTCAAGGCCTGTATGCAGGGCAAGTCCTGTTTTAATTTCAAAAAGCCGGATGAAAAATTGTTTAAAGAATTGTCTGTACTAACAAAGAAATCATTTGACAAATACAAGTCAGAAAAAAAAGTGTAAGTGAATGAGGTGTGGATGATTGTTCTGCCAATCAAAAAAACCACTCCACCATTCCTGGATGTCAACCTGGACTGTTGAATATTTTCAGTAGAAAGGGAGGCGCAACCTATGGTACTATGGTTCCAGTACCGCCCCTGCAATCTCCCCATCTTCTACCAGCACTACGATATGTTCTTTTTGTGTGGTTGAAACAGATAAGCCAACATAGTCAACTGCAATGGGAAATTGTTTATGGGTGCGCTCGAGCAATGCAAGGGTTTCTACCTGCCTGGGCAACTCGTTCAATAAAGGCTTCAGTGCATAGAGCATGGTTCGGCCGCTATTGGCAACATCGTCTACCAACAGGATAGATTTACCGTTGAAATTCATTGACTCGCTCAAATGAATATCACCGGGATTTTTTTTGTCCATACTCAGGGAAATCACCACAATATTGCCGGAGAATACCTCTTTAAGATATGCGGCGATTTTTTGTGCGATGAAAATACCGTTCTCTTTGATACCAATGAGGACCAATTCCTGCACATCATGGTTTCTTTCAGCTACTTCAAGCGCCATGCGGTGCAATTTTTTACCGGCAGTTTCCCTGTTTAATATCATGCAGATTGGATCGTTTTAAAGGGCGAAAGTTCCGAAATTATTCAATAGGTTTTGCGAAATACTTTACCTTAGCCTACCAATCCACTGATATGCAATATGTACAACAGGCTGCCTTTGTGTTACTGGCGGGATTTGCCATCTGGCTTTTTACTAAAAATATACTGCAGATTAAAAAGAACATCCTGCTGGGCCGGGATGAGGATTTATCTGATCAGCCTGGTTTGCGCTGGAAGAATGTGCTGCTGTTAGCTTTCGGTCAAAAAAAGATGTTCCGCAACCCATTGGTGGCGGTGATGCATTTTGTTATCTATGCCGGGTTCATCATCATTAATATAGAAGTACTGGAAATTGTGCTAGATGGCCTACTCGGCACCCATCGCCTGTTTTTAGGTACGCTTGGCAGCTTCTACGGTTTTGTCATCAACTTTTTTGAACTGTTGGCAGTGGGCGTGCTGGTAGTTTGTGTAATCTTCCTGGCCCGCAGGAACATCATACAATTAAAACGCTTCATGAGCAAGGACCTCAATGGCTGGCCACGAAGCGATGCCAATTATATCCTCATCACCGAGATCGTACTGATGAGCCTGTTTCTCTTCATGAATGCTACCGACAGGGCTCTTCAACTGCAGGGCCATGAACATTACCACGATACGGGGAATTTTGTAATATCCGGCCTCATAGCTCCTGCGTTGGAACTTATGGATACTTCAACATTGGTTGTAATGGAAAGGAGTTGCTGGTGGCTTCATATTATTGGCATTTTTGCCTTTCTCAATTACCTGCCGTACAGCAAGCACCTTCATATTATGCTTGCTTTTCCGAATGCATATTATGCCAGGCTGCAGCCGATGGGCAAAATGCACAATATGGAATCTGTGCAGAATGAAGTGAAATATGTTTTTCAACCCGAACTGGCACCTACCGGTGAGGCGCAACCGATGAAATTCGGGGCGAAGGATGTAGCCGACCTCAGCTGGAAAAGTTTGCTGGATGCCTATAGCTGTACAGAATGCGGCCGTTGTTCGGCAGCCTGCCCTGCCAACCAAACCGGTAAACTGTTAAGTCCGCGTAAGATCATGATGGACACCCGCGACCGGCTGGAAGAAGTTGGCAAAAACATTCAAACCAACGGGACTTTTACCGACGATGGCAAAACCCTTCTGCACAATTATATAACTGTTGAAGAACTACGTGCCTGCACTACCTGTAACGCCTGTGTGCAGGAATGCCCGGTGAGCATCAGTCCGCTCGATATCATCTTAGAACTCCGCCGCAGCCTTATCATGGAAGAAAGCAATGCCCCGCAGGAATGGAATGGCATGTTCAGCAATATTGAAAACAATTTTGCCCCCTGGAAATTAAGCCCCGATGAGCGGGATAAATGGACGGAGGAAGTGTGAGGAGGAAATGGTTTAACCTTTTAAAGGTTTAAGGGTTTAAGGGTTGGGTGCTGTTGACTCTCCTTTTACAAATTTCTCTACTGCATCTTTGTGTTTGAGTATCTTCCACAGCTGAATGATGGCAGTGATAGCAAAAATGCCACCGATTACCCAATTGATATATTGCTCACTGTTGGAAATACGCTGGGCTACCCATTTTCCTCCAAAAATGAATACCGCATTGCCGAGCAAGGTTCCGAGGCCAATGCCCACGATGTAAATATTGTATTGTGCCGGTACCGGCTCCAGGATTTTTTTGGTAAACAACACCGTGCTCCATCCAAACCAAAACGGGATTTGTACAGGATTGATGGCGCACATAAACATACCCAGGAGGAAGCGGTGCATGTTATTGTTGAGCATCACGTTCTTGGCTTCGCCGCCATCACTCATGGCGGCAATGAAACTGCCCACTGCGAGTGCAATGATGATACCGAGGGTGATCCATTCCATGGCTTTCATGAGTTTTTCCTGCTTCCGTATCCAGTCGATACCCACCAGTGATATACGCACATATACCATTTCTACCAATAAAGAACCGATAGAGAAATACATGGCATCACGCAAACTTTCCTGGATACCGATTTGCATGGCAGCCACATTGAGGGTCCCCAGGGGCAACGATCCCAGGAAACTGATCATCAGGCCCCATAAAAATACCTGTATGAGTTTCGGCATTTGTCAAAGATAGGATGCAAAACAACATCAGCTGATGCGGCTGTCGGCTTCCCGCATGCGTTTGTACAAATCTTTGGTCTCGTTCATAAACCGGATGCCTTTCATCAAAGGCCAGGGTTTGATGCCCAGGGAAGCGTTGTAGCTGCTAATGCGGTATAAGGCCTTCCAATGTTTGAGGATTTCCCGGTAAGCATTCATCAGCGTTTAACCGGTATCGTCGAAATGGTTGGGTGCGGCGCCACAGCCATGGTATTCAAGAATGGTAAAATCTTTGCCTTGCTTTAAAGAGGCTACATCCTTGCACATGATATCGTACCGGCCATAAAAAAAATCATTGATACCATGGCTGATCTCATCAAACACTGCTACCAACTGGTCATCTATCTGTTCTTTAAGGTCAACAAAATGTGCCCCACGGTTATGGTTAGCCGCATAGCTCAGCACATATTTTTCGCCGGCGGGTATCAGTTTGTTCCAGTTTTCCTTGTGCTTCACATACAGTTCCTCCGTTCGTTTAGCGGCCTTGGGATGCTGCATCACCAGGCCTTCAAGGGTATGGGTACCGTCGCCGGTTACCTGTAAAGGGATCTTGTGTAAAAAGCCGGTCACTGTCCCCTTCTTTTCCTGTGGGTGGCGGATGTAAAACACGCTCAGCTCTACCGGGTAGTGTACCATTCTTTGAACAATATACTCAACCGGTACAGCTTTGTGGTATTGTTCGAGTTGTGCAACAGTATCAATTTTACGGAACAGAATGCCTTGTCCGCCCACTTCCGGTTTTACAATCAGTGGAAATTCGAGTTGTTTGTTGTTGATGGCAGCCAACACTTCTGCAAAATCATCAGATGGAAGTACATTAAAAGTAGTGGGGTATAAATGCTGTGGCAGGAGATCGTACATTTCCTTTTTGGGTTCCCCTTCCATTCCTCCGAAAGTGAGCTTGGGGTTGCTGGGAGTAAAAAACCATACTGCGCCCGACCGAACCATATAGGAAAACCATACCGGAACGAGGGGGGCATAGATCAGTTTAAATGGCCAGGCTTCCCAATGGGTTATTTTTCGAAAGAAATTTTTCAACGGCGCTTTTATTTTGCAAAATTAAATGCAACAGAACAAAGATCAATGATAAAATCTTGTTTACTTTGCCACATAAAATCATCAGGATGCATGTACCTACAATGGCCGAATTTTTAGCTTCCGGCGAACAACCGGAAGTGTTATTCTGGGTGGGCTGTGCCGGAAGTTTCGATCAGCGGGCACAAAAAATCACCAAAGCATTTGTACAGATATTGCAACAGGTAGGTATCCGGTATGCCATCCTGGGCAAGGAAGAAATGTGTACCGGTGACCCTGCCCGCCGTGCCGGCAATGAGTTCATGTTTCAGATGATGGCATACCAGAATATTCAAATCCTCAACGGGTATAATATTAAGAAGATAGTAACTGCCTGCCCCCATTGCTTCAACATTCTAAAAAACGAGTACCCGGTACTGGGAGGAAACTATGAAGTGGTGCACCATGCTACTTTCTTACAGCAACTGATAGACGAAGGCAGGATCAAACTAAAAGAAGGCGGCGAATTTAAAGGTAAAAAGATCACCTACCACGACAGTTGTTACCTGGGAAGGGCCAATGATATTTACGAAGCGCCCCGCCAGGTTTTACAAGCCATGGATATTGCATTGGTGGAAATGAAACGATGCCGCAGCAACGGGCTTTGTTGTGGAGCCGGTGGCGCCCAGATGTTTAAAGAAGAGGAAAACGGGGACACCCGTATCAATATCGAGCGAAGCAACGAAGCCCTCGAAACCGGCGCAAATATTATTGCTGCTGCCTGCCCCTTTTGCAATACCATGCTTACCGACGGGGTTAAAAATAAAGAGAAAGAAGACCAGGTTCAGGTGCTTGATATCGCCGAACTTGTGGCAGCCTCTCTGAAATAGTTTAATTTTGTGGCATGAACCTCGATTTTCAGTCTCTTATCCCTGCCGGCTTCCACCCTTCCTCCCGGGTTTGGATATATCAAAGTAACCGGGCACTCAGCCCCGGTGAATCATTGGAATTAACGCCCATGCTTAGCTCCTTTGTTGAAAACTGGAAAAGCCATGGAACCCCGGTAAAAGGATTTGCCCTGCAGCTTTTTGATAGGTTCATCCTGTTAATGGCCGATGAAACCGCCGCCGAAGTAAGCGGTTGCAGTACCGACAGCTCGGTAAAATTAATCCGTGACATTGAACAGAAATTTGGGGTTCAGTTGTTCGACCGGCAAAACCTGGCTTTTGTTTTAAACGATTCAATTGAAACGATCCCAATGTCAGACATAGAAAATGCACTCCAGGATGAAATTATCAACCCCGGCACTTTGTACTTTAACAATACGGTCCTGACTAAAAAAGAGCTAATTGAAAATTGGATTATAAAACTGGAAAACAGTTGGTTAAACAGATTTGTTGCAAATAAAGTTTAGATAAAGCACGTTTCCTTTCTCTTCCACCGCTCATAAAAATACCTGCTGCCATCCTGTCATACTTGATTGTAATTGATATATCTTTGCCACCTAAATTTTTAGAGTTGCATGCAGGAACTGATGACCGACAAAACGCATGATGAAACCCGCCAGGGCGAAGCCTTTGCCCCGGTTGGCATTATAGAAGAACAATTCGACAAGCACTTTTATATAGAAAGTTATGGATGCGCCATGAACTTTGCCGACAGCGAAGTAGTGGCTTCTATTCTTCAAAAAGAACGCATCGGGGCTACCACCAACCCATTGGATGCCGACCTCATCCTGGTGAATACCTGTTCTATCAGGGAAAAGGCCGAACAAACCATTCGCAAACGGCTGACCGAACTCAGAAAAATAAAAAAGCAACGCCCGGGAATGATCATTGGTATCCTGGGCTGCATGGCAGAAAGGTTAAAAGCCACCCTGCTGGAAGAAGAAAAACTGGTAGACCTGGTCGTGGGGCCCGATGCATACCGCACCCTTCCCCAACTGATCCATGAAGCCGAAACCGGGCAAAAAGGCGTTAACGTACTGCTGAGCCGAGACGAAACCTATGCAGATATTTCTCCCATCCGCCTCAACAGCAATGGGGTAAATGCATTTGTAAGCATCATGCGTGGCTGTAATAATATGTGCTCCTTCTGTGTGGTGCCCTTTACCCGCGGAAGGGAAAGAAGCCGCAGCGCCAAAAGCATTGTTGCAGAGTGTGAGGCATTGTTTGCCGATGGATACCGGGAAGTGACCTTACTCGGCCAAAATGTAGACAGCTACCTGTGGAGAGACGATTCAACAGGTGAAACAGTGAGCTTTGCACAACTGATGGAAAAAGTAGCGCTGATTTCCCCCCTGCTCAGGGTTCGGTTCTCTACCTCTCATCCGAAAGATATCACAGATGATGTTTTGTTTACCATGAAACAATACGAGAACATCTGTAATTATATTCATTTGCCGGTTCAAAGCGGCAGCAGCCGGGTATTACAAATGATGAACCGTACGTATAGCCGCGAATGGTACATCGCCAAAGTAAACCGCATCCGGGAAATATTGCCCGACTGTGGCCTGTCTACCGATATGATCGCCGGCTTTTGTACAGAAACGGAAGAAGAACACCAGGAATCACTGACCCTGATGGAATACTGCAAATACGACCTTGCCTATATGTATTTTTATTCAGAAAGGCCGGGGACCCTGGCAGCCCGAAGGTTCGCAGATGATATCCCGCTGGAAACCAAAAAACGCAGGCTGCAGGAACTCATCAACCTCCACCGCCGGCATTCGCTCGAAAGCATGCAGCGGGAAGTGGGAAAAACGTTTAAAGTATTGGTGGAAGGGGTATCTAAAAAAGAAGAGGGCGAATTATTCGGCCGTAACGACCAGAATAAAGTAGTGGTATTTCCCCGTAAATCATTTAAGAAAGGGGAATATGTGATGGTAAAAATCAACAGTTGCACCGCCGGCACATTATTGGGCGAAGCAATTGCATAAACAGAATCATATGGATCAGCAATCAATAAAGAACCGTTTTGGCATCATCGGTAATTCCCCGGCACTCAACCATGCCCTCAATGTGGCTGTACAGGTTGCCAATACCGACCTCAGCGTGCTTATCAATGGAGAAAGCGGCGTGGGAAAAGAAGTTTTTTCACAGATCATCCATGCCTTATCTGCCCGTAAACACAACCCGTTCATTGCTGTGAATTGTGGCGCCATCCCCGAAGGCACGATCGATTCGGAATTATTCGGACATGAAAAAGGCTCATTCACTGGTGCTGTAGACAGCCGCAAAGGTTATTTTGAAACCGTAAACGGCGGCACCATCTTCCTCGACGAAATTGGTGAAATGCCCCTGGGTACACAAGCCCGGTTGTTGAGGGTACTGGAAGCAGGCGAATACATCAGGGTTGGTAGCAGCAAAGTGCAAAAAACAGATGTACGTGTGATTGCCGCTACCAATAAAGAATTGTTAGAATATACCCATACCGGCAAATTCAGGGAAGACCTTTATTACCGGTTGAATACAGTACCTATCAGGGTTCCGGCTTTGCGTGACCGGCAGGAAGACATCATACTCCTGTTCAGAAAATTTGCCACCGATTTTGCTGAAAGATATAAAACAACTCCTGTTCAGCTTACCGATGATGCAAAACAGGTGCTTACCCAATACAACTGGCCGGGCAATGTGCGTGAATTGAAAAATATTGCCGAACAGATTTCTGTACTCAGCAAAGACAAAACCATCACTGCCGATCAGCTCAGGGGCTTTTTGCCCGACCATAATTTTGGGACCAGGCTGCCGGCATTGAGTTCGGGGCCGGGATCGGTAAGCCAGGCCGAATTTGCCAACGAAAGGGAAATCCTCTATAAACTTTTCTTCGACATGAAGAAAGATGTCAATGAGTTGAAAAAAATGTTCTTCGACCTGGTGCAAAACCCCAACGTGGCCCAGCATGTACCGGTGTACAACGAACCTGCAGGCACCATCAGCGAACTAACCCCATCGGTTAGTAGCAGTAATTTTGGCAATAATACGCCCGCTGTTATTTATCGTTCAGAAAGCAATGCCCCCATTCAACACCATGAGGATGTGGAAGAATCTTTGAGCATCATGGACAAAGAAAAAGAACTGATCATAAAAGCGCTGAAGAAACACAGGGGCAAACGCAGGGATGCTTCGCTCGACCTGGGTATCAGCGAAAGGACCCTGTACCGAAAACTGAAAGAATATGATATTGAAAACCTCTAACCAGTATTAAAAATTTCAAGCACCCCCCTAACATGTCTACCTGGAAATTAAGAAAACAACGCCTGCTCCTGTATATGCTTTGTGCATTACTGGCCGGCTTTTTCAATTTTGCCACCTGCCGGTATTCTTTCAAGGATGTTTCAATTCCCACGGAAGTAAAAACCTTCAGGGTAAACTACCTCGAAAACAAGGCGCAATACATCAACACTCAGTTGAGCCCGCAACTTACCGAGCGGCTGAAACAAAAGATCATCAATACCACCCGGCTCCGCCAAACGAATGATGACAATGCACATTATGATATCAGTGGGTATGTTTCACAGTATTATACGAGCACCATCAGTATAACCGGCAGCAACTCGAGCGGCAACAGGCTGACAGTTGGTTTTCACCTTTCTTTTAAAAATACGCTGGATGAAAAAAAGAACATCGAAACCGACCTCTTACGAACATTCGATTTCGATGCCAACCTCAGCCTTAGCCAGGCTGAAGCATCCCTCAATGAAGACATTGTGAAGAATCTCGTGGATGAAATTTTCAACAAAATTTTTTCAAACTGGTAAAGGCGTAAGTCAGACTTATCCATTAGCTTTGATCAGAATCTATGAAGCAGCAGGAATTATATACTAGTTTGTTTGGCCGCACCAGCAGGGACCCGGGAAATGCAGCATTCTTACATGATGTTTGCAATAAGCACCCCTATTTTGCGGCAGGCCATTTTTTCAGATTGAAAGAAACCGGCCCGGGACACAGTGGTTATGCAGCTGTTGCTGCCAAAACCGCCCTGCACTTCAATAACCCCATTTGGCTGAATTTTCAATTGCATCACCGGCAGCTGTATAAGAAGCCC
>JBPOHG010000125.1:0-8577 GCA_052035835.1 Bacteroidota bacterium
GCAGAAGATAATTCGGTTTCCTCCCGCTTTTGTAAAAGGTAACTGTAGATATTGTTTTTGATAGCTTGTTGCCTGCTCCTGTCGAGCAGCTCTAACTCATTCTTAGGAATACCTGTTAACAGATTGTCATTGAAAGTGATCTTTTGTTCTACGTTCCTCAACTGAACCAGATAGTTGCTTCGGATGGTGCCTAAGTTTTCACGGAGGTCTGATTTTGCACGGCTCACTTTTTCTTCAGCGAGCGCCATCAAATCACTTTTTGGACCGATTTCGCTTTTTGTCTTATTCAATTCAAACTCCGCATTGTAAAGTTGGTCAACCAGCAACTTAAGAGTGGGATCATTTACGAACAGGAGTGCCGGTACTGTCCCTTGTTTATTCCCTTTATTATTCACATACCTTTCAATGTCATCGAGGATCATTAATTGGTTTGTGATCTCGAATTTCATTTTATCAAATTCATTAACATTCGAAAAATAAATGGAAGCCTGATGGCCCAGATCACTGATTTTTGCCCTCGATTTAAATTCCTGGATATTTCTCTCAACACTGTCTAACTGGCGAATCACAGTATTAAGCCTGTCTTCAATAAATGCCAGTGTCTTTGTTGCAATCTCATTTTTATCTTCTATTCCTAGCCTGTTGTACACTTCAAAAAGCTTATTGAGCACATTGATTCCTTTCTCGGGAACAGCGGTTTCTAGCTTTAAATCAATAACCGTAGATGCACAAGAAAGCGGCGCTGCTTTAAGCCGGCCAATAAATTGTGAAGCGGCCGTTTGAACGGCATTAAATACTACGAAATAGTTTTTACCAACTACGTTGCGATTATAATTATTATTGATACGGAGTTGATACGTTGTTCTGCCAATCGTGAGGTTCCCTTCAAAAGGGACAGTTTTCCCTGCAATTTTTACAACTCGCCTGTTCCAGTCAATATCAAAAGAATGTTTCCCCCCTCTTTCAATGCTGTCTTTATTGAGTGCCACAAAAGTAATCGGACTGTTATCGCCATAAAGTTCTTCTTTTTGCACTTTTCCTTCATTAAAAACGGGTGCATACAAGTCGAGCGACTTAACCACTTCCTGCATCAGTGAAGAAGACTTCAAAACAAGAATTTCATTTTCTACAATTTTTTTCTCGCTGAAAATATTGAGGGCATCCAGTACTTTGCTATCCCCTGTTCCTTTCTGAGGGTCTTTCAGAAGCACTTTAGCTGAAGCTACGTATATGCGTGTCTGTGACCTTAGATACACATACGCCACACAAAGGGAAATGATCGTACACAATACGAATATGGGCCAAAATGGGAGGTACCGGTGTACCACCTGTGCAAGTATATTCGAAGAAGGTTTGTCCTTAAAAAATTGATCTTCACTCATAATCAAAAAAGCCTTTTATCTTGTTAAGGCATTAACGATGATCAATACCAGTGATACCGTTGAAGCAATCAAAGACAGCGTTGTTTGCAGTGTCCTTCTTTTTTCATCGGTATTAACAGCCCCTTTTTCTTTCATCACGTAAATAATATCATTGGGTTGAACATAATACCAGGGAGATGAAAGAACAGAGTGATCTTCGAGATTAAGGTGCTTTATCTGCTTCTCACTTCCATTCTCACGAATGACCATTATATCTTTCCTATTTGCCTTCTCCTTAAAATCCCCGCTTCTCACCAACACATCAACCAATGGCAACTGTTCTTCTGTAAAATACAATACCTGGGGGTTAGCAACTTCCCCCATAATGGTCACTTTCCTGTTGAGGTATTTTATACTAATAATAGGTTCTTTCATATAAGGCAAAAGATCCTGTTCCATTTTGGCTTTAAGTTCTTTACAGGTAAGTCCGGCTGCTTTAATTTCCCCTACAAAATGAACCTGAATATTTCCCTGCTCATTTACGAGATAGGATGGTTGCGGGGTTGTAGCCACGGTATTGCCAACAGCTAAAGCGGCAGCACCATTAAAGCGGTTGTCCATTTCCAAACTCAAACTGCTTACGGTAATACTCAACAGGTCTTTGGGCTGAATCTTAGAAACAAAATCATTGGTAACAAAACCACTAATGGTTGTGTCTCGTGGTAACGTAGAAAAGACAGAGGTTTCTTTGACTGTTTTACAGGAAGTTAAAAAAAGTAACACAAGTGTGAACAACAAAAGAAACTGGCACAAAAAAGCTTTGCGGAATCCTGTACAAAACAAGGGGTTACGTTGCATATTGGTCTAAGAAAAATTACAAAAAAACTATTCCTGCCGGAGCCTGAAATGAAATGTAAAATTCGTTAAAAAAAATCACTTCGCCAACTTTAACTGGCTTCAGGAGATTGAAACACAATGAAATAAAAAAAACAGAGTGGAAATAAAAAAGGAGATGAAATTCATCTCCTCGTATAAAAAAATGCTATTGAATACTAATCAGCTTTCTGCTCCTGATGCCTTGCTTTTCCAAGTGCTTTACGTGCACCCAGGCCAATTCCTGCTGCAATGAGCAAACTGATACCGCCGTCAATCGGACAAGCAGGATCAAGCGGATCGCAGCCCGCATCAGGTTGAGCGCTCGTTTTCAAGGGGTTGGCTATTATAGTGATCATCACAAATCCGAGCATCGTAATATACTTCCTGTATCTGTTCATGGGTTACCTTAACTTTTTACAAAAATAGTGCTTTCATTCAATATTTTTAATAAAGCACTTTGAATATTGTTTTTTGATTGTTAACATCTGTCAGCTCAACATGATAAGTGCCATGAGGCGTATCTGCCGGCAGACTAACAGGATATACGTTGTTTCCTCCTGCATGGTTCAAAGTCTTCCTCATTAACGTTTGCCCGAGGTTGTTTAGTATCGCAAGTTTATATGTGCCAGCAGGAACATCTGTCATATTCACACTGAAAATCCCGTCATCTTTCACAGGATTTGGGAATATGGTTATTACAGGCGAAGCTGGTTCGAAAGATGCTTTCACTACCCTGCTCAGCTTAATTTCGCCAGCAAAACCAACACTCCTGACACGGTAGAAGAAGCTGCCGGTACCTGGTTGAACATCCAGCCAGTTGTATACAGCCGATCCGCTAGCAGCAATCGTTCCTACCTGTGCAAAAGTTCTGGCATCTGATGAGCGTTCAACAACATACTGACGGATATTAACTTCGTTGGCAACCTTCCAGGTAACCAGTACATCCTTGTTTTGCTTTTCTGCCCTGATATCGGTGAAATCAACCGGAACTGGCGCAAGCTGCCTGAACACCATCCTGAACCTATCGGATGCGTAAGATCCTGGCTCGTTGATCACATTAAAACTGATCCTTGTTGTATCATTGAGACTTACCGAAGTTTTTGTATTCAGGTATTTATCTTCCAGGAACGCTTCAACACCAAAATCATTCACATTCTCTGGAATAAACTCAAATTGATAGGTTTGAACTTTTACTTGTCCGAGTTTATAGAAAATGGTATCCGTAGCCTGTATTCCCGATTTCCTTTCGGCAACCAACACTTCGCCTCCACTTAGAATACCAAGGTTCTCACTGAAATTACCCAGTTTAACGGCATCCATCGGATCTATGGCATCTGAGTAAGCAGGGTCAAATTCGTTCAACACCCCATCATACAGCGTACTTACCCCATTGTTCATTTGGTAAATATTGGTACGAAGTTGTTTTACAGGACCTGCATTTGCCCTGGTAACAAGGAAACTACCATCTACTTTGTGCGCCTCTCTAAAAGTAACAGTACCTGCAGGGCCGCTCGAGCGAACGAAGAAGCCTGATCCAGATTCGATGAACTCATTACCGCCACCATAACTTCCACCGCCCGGTACTGCCGTATAAGTTGGGCCAAGGAATGTTTGATAAGCACCCAGAGAACCTAATTGCGGATCCCATACATAGAATAAATTCTGAATATTTGTTGCATCCGCATATACTTTACTGAATTCAATGGCTGATGCATAAGGGTTACCGATTGCTGCAAACTGGCCTGCACCTACTCCACCAGGAACAACAAAGTTGTTGGTTTGGAGTATTCCTTTCTCACGCAATACAGTTGTGGTAGCAGCAGCCGGGAATGTATTCACCGTTCTGTCGCCACGAATAAATGTCATGTATGCTTTTCCTAAAACAAATTTACCATCAGAAACATCCGGTGTTACCACATTCACGGTAGAAATAATACCATCCCAAAGGTTGGTAGCCGGATTGTATGTTTTAACAGATGGGCCACCCGCTGCCGTTTGTAAATCAAAGCCATCGGTTGCCCATGAACCCCTGTTGCTGGTAATTTGAATACCAAAACCTGCCGGTGTGGTAGCATTGGCTGCCTGGTTCTCCTGCCATGCCTGCTTAATGGTTTGCAGGTTATGCTGTGTAGGAGGAGACAGCAAACGCCAAGCCCTCCTCGCGGCTACAAAGCGCTCTACGGTTACATCACCGGTAATTTGGTTGCCGGAGTTTACTCCATTGTTAGTAATATCCCCAACACTGGCAGTACCACTTGCAGTAGATTTCAATGTTAAGAAACCTGCAGTTGCAAATGTTCGGTTGCTGCCGGTGAAGGACAGTTTACCAAACAGATCGAGGTCACCTGCCAGGGTTACACTTGGGCAATTGATGATGAGGTTTTTTATATCATTGTTTTCGAACGCACTCGCTGGAATTGATTGTGAGGTAGCATTTGACAATGCAATTGTTCCATCCAAAGTATTGAATGTACCAGCATTGGTGATGGTACCATGGATTGTCAACTGGCCCGAACCCGTAATATTGAGTGTTCCTCCGGAAGCAATGGTAATATTATTACAAACCGGAGTATTGGTTGTAATGGTTGGGTAATTGGGCCTTCCTGAAGGGATCACCACATTGGTAGTGGATGTTGGTAGGGCACCACACCAGTTAATGACATCCGTCCAATCTGTATTAACTCCTTTCCAAATAGGAGAACCACTACCACTGGCAGTAAATTCATCTGCCCCAATATCTGGCGCTACGCCATCACGGGTATCGTTATCATAATCAATGGTGAAGCCTGCAATGGGTGCACCTGCTGCATCTTTTTCGCAATTGTTTGCTGGATCAAGATGCAGGTCGAAAGGTGCATTAATGAATGCCGTTGTACCTGATACAGAGAACGACTCACGTGGAGCCATACCCGCAGCCAACTGGTAAGCAGCCAATGTTTGATATGCGTTGGTACCATCAAAGTACAACAGGTTATTGGCTGATGCCACGCCAGCATAGAATGAGTTATTATTAGACGTGGTGGCATAAGGCACCAAAGAGTTATTGGCCCTCCTGTAAGCTACGGTTCGCCCACCATTTGGCGTCGCCTGGTTATCGAAAATATTATTTCGGATATTGATGGTAGGTGCAGTAGCAGAAGTAGTTACAATACATGATGAACCAAATCCGGTACCGCCAGCCCCTTTCAGGTGAATGGTATTATAATAAGCATTGATGGTTCCCACAGTACCTGTCATTTCGATACCTTTCAAACCATCGGCATTGGTAATAACCGAATTGGCGGCAGGCGCAAAGGCTTTCGACAAATCGAGGCCAATCATATTATTTGAAATATTAACCGTTGTACCAGAAGTAATCCTGATACCAGCAGCAAGGGAACCTGCAGTTGCACTTTGGCCAGGGAATAAACTTTCGATCTTATTCCTGAAGATATTGATGGTTGTACCCGTTGCGTTCCTGATACCAAAAATGGTAGCACTCAATCCCGAACCAGTGTATAAACTGTCTATGATGTTTAAGCTGATGTTTTTCACACTCGCTGCACCAGACTGAATATTAATACCCTGTACAATTTGTAATCCTGTTGAAGTACCAGTTACGAATAATCGCCTGATGGTATTGCCTGTGATGGTTTCATTTAAAGTAGCACTGATATTCCTGTAACCTGTTACAGTCATAATCAATGCACCTGTTACACCAGTGATGCTATTGTTCCTGATAAAATTACCGCTTAATGTATAGGCAGAAACCCCCTGGTTGATAGCAGCTACTTCGAGGTTTGCCGTTCCTGCAGTAACAGTATTATCCGTGATGATATTGTTATTCACAGAAGAAGTTGTACTACCGTTGGCATTCATCCAGTACAAACTGGTAGCAGTACCACTTGTTTTGTTATTATTACTAATTGTATTGCCATTCATAGAAAGCGAGGTAGCACCAGAAACAGTTGCAATACCAGTAAATGTAGCGCCGGTAGATGTGATATTGTTACCTATGAGGAAGTTGTCATTCATGGCAAGTGTGGGCACAACTGCATTGTTAGAGATTCCAACAAATGTACCGGTACCGGGTTGCGTACAGTTTTGCACGGTATTACCACTCAGGTTAACTGTAGCAGCAGTAGCATTATTAATAATGGCTGTAATACCTCCATTTGTTGCAGTGGCATACGCTGCCGTTATTGTGTTGTTATTAATGGTTACCGTGTTGCTGGCAGCAGTAGATCCAATAGAGTTATCTATTCCGTAATAGGTTTGCGTAGTACCTCCACCTTTAATGCTGATATTATTATTAGCAATTGTTAGGTTGGCACTTGTTCCCGCTTGTCCATAAATACCCCTTAATACACCCGTATGGTTTACACCCGAACCATTGTTATTATCAATGGTATTATAAGCAATGTTGAGCCCCCACTGGTTGAGCGCCCACACACCAGCTGACTGTTGTGTACCGCCGCCACCGAAGTTAAGGATCTGGTTACCTTCCAGGGCGTTTGAACCACCCACATCATTTCCGGTATCACCTAAAGTAAATGGTGAAACAGCAGCATAACCGCTCAATACAATACCATTGTTACAATTGCTTATGATATTGCCATAGAACCTGTTATTAGAGTTTGTACCGGCGGCTCCGGTAGGCACAAGCCCGGTAACTGCCGCTGTAGCAGTAGAATTCAACATAAGGATACCTGCAGAACCCGGTAACATTGGAAGTACTGCTGACCCGTTATTAACCCTGTTTAATGTTATGGTACAGTTTGAAATCGTATTGTTTTGTGCGCCATCGGATGCACTCAGTTTAAACAATCCATAACCATATTCCATGGTAGCATTGTTGGTAGCATTCACATCCAGCAAATCAATCGCATCAATCGTAACATTATCAATACCACGTAAACTCCAGATACCATCACTTGCATTGGTACTAGGCGTAGCAATACCTCCAGTATAAGAGCTAAGCAATGGATTGGCACCCACCCCGTTCTTCAGGAAGCTGATAGTCCTGCCGGCTACAGTTGCATTCAACGCAACTGAACCAAGCGCCAAACCGCCAACCGGAACAGTTTCTGTATATCCGGCTACTACATCAAAACGCACATTACCACTGATGGTACGTGTGTTAAGATCGTTGATGGCACTGGCGAAAGAAATGTAGTTAGTACAAGATGCCGGGCCTGCGCCAATGGTATAGTTACCATTGAGCGGACTGTTATCATTTGCAAGAACATGAACTGCAGAAGTTGTAGAACAACCATTGGAATTGGTGACCCTCAATGTATAGTTACCAGGTAATGTGGTGGAGAAAGTTGATGAAGTAGCACCAACAATATCAACACCGCCCAATATCCATTGATAGGTGGATATCACGCCGCTACCTGCAAGGGCATTGGCACTAAGATCTGTAGGTGTACCTGTACAAATCACATTGCTACCCACGATACTAACCGTTGGTGAAGCAAATAATACCACAATCTCGGAAGCACTGTTAGAACATCCATTACCCGTAGCCGTTACACTATACGTACCGGCACCCTGAGTAGAGTTTTGAGTGAGGCCTGTACCCAGGTTGATATTGCCAGGGTTAAATAACCATTGATAAGTAATTGGCCCTGCCGGGTTGATACTCGCATTGGCAGTAAGGGTTGTTGATCCCGATGCACAGAAGCCAAGCGTTCCTGTAATAGAAACAGTTGGTATTTCTTTTATGGTAAGGGTAACTGTTGAAGTAGAAGGTACACATGGTGCGCCATTCGGATTGTTGGATGTTAACGTTAAAGTTACTGTACCTGCAGCAATGTCGGCTGCACTGGGAGTATACACCGCATTCAGCGTGTTGGCGTTGGGGTTATATGAACCTCCGCCACCACTCCAGGTACCACCCGTAGCACTACCTCCAACAGAGCCTGCTAAAGTATAAGTTTGGTTGGCACAGAAAGTACCCGCCGGGCCGGCATTCGCCGTTGGTGGCGTAGCACAACCTGCAATAAAGAAGGTTGCACTGATGGTGTGGCCATTGGCCGTAACATTCGTAAATGTATAGGTTCCAATGGGCCCTTGCGGTACCCCGTCTACTATTACATCCTGTATAGAAAATCCACCATTTGGTGTAATGGTAAAAGTTTGGTTATCGCCGCAGTTTACAACCACTGAACCGGAAGGGCTAATTGTACCATTGGGTCCGGCTGTGGCAGTAATTGTATAAGTAGGTAAAGTAACTACATGCGCAGCAGATGTTGAAGGGCAACCTGCTAAAGAAGTTGCCACAACCGTATACGATCCTGCCGCAGTTGCATTGAAGGTATTTACGCCGCTTGGGGCACCTTGAGATAGACCGCCCAGG
>JBPOHG010000281.1:0-7067 GCA_052035835.1 Bacteroidota bacterium
AATGCAAAATTCGGGCAGCCCGAAGTAAACCTTGGGCTGATACCCGGATACGGAGGTACACAGCGTTTAACCCAGCTCGTTGGTAAAGGAAAAAGCATGGAAATGCAGATGACTGCACATATGGCCGATGCCAATGAAGCTTTGCAAATGGGATTGGTAAATCATGTAACCACTGCCGATAGTTTGCTTTCACGCACGAAAGATATCCTCCAAATAATTATGTCGAAAGCCCCTATTGCTGTTGGTAAAATAATTGAATGCATCAACATTGCAGTTGTTAGCGACAGCGCTTATACGAATGGAAAAACAGGTTACGAAAAAGAAATCGAATCATTTGGGGATTGCTTCAACACCGCAGATATGAAAGAAGGGACAGCCGCATTCCTCGAAAAAAGAAAAGCCAATTTTAAAGGGAATTAATAATAGATTAACCGGCGGCCTTGTTAACTGCTGCCATCAAATTTTATATTGTATGAATTACAGAATTGAGAAAGACACCATGGGAGAAGTAAAAGTGCCTGTGGATGCCATTTATGGAGCGCAAACCCAACGCAGTATCGATAACTTTAAGATTGCACAGGACATCAACCGCATGCCGAAAGAAATTATCCGGGCTTTTGCATACCTCAAAAAAGCAGCAGCCATCACCAATTTTGAAGCCGGCGTATTACCAAAAGAAAAATGCGACATGATTGGCAAAGTGTGCGATGAAATTCAGCAAGGAAAACTGGATGACTATTTCCCCCTTGTAGTTTGGCAAACAGGCAGCGGCACCCAGAGCAACATGAATGTAAATGAAGTTGTAGCTTACCGTGGTCATGTGCTCAATGGAGGCAAACTGGATGACAAGGAAAAATTCCTGCACCCGAACGATGATGTAAACAAATCGCAATCAAGCAACGATACGTTTCCTACGGCCATGCACATCGCTGCTTATAAAATCCTTGTAGAAACTACCATTCCCGGAATTGAAAAACTGCGTGATACACTGGCTGCCAAAAGCAAAGAATTCATGAACGTTGTAAAGATTGGCAGGACACATTTTATGGATGCAACGCCCCTTACGGTTGGACAGGAATTCAGTGGCTATGTTTCGCAATTGAACCATGGTTTGAAAGCGATTAAAAATACTTTGCCGCATTTAAGCGAATTGGCCTTGGGAGGGACTGCAGTAGGGACGGGCATCAATACCCCTGCCGGTTATGCAGAAAATGTGGCCAGGCATATTGCTTCACTTACAGGACTGCCATTCATTACAGCAGAAAATAAATTTGAAGCACTTGCTGCGCATGATGCTATTGTAGAAGCACACGGCGCATTAAAAACGGTTGCCGTAAGCCTCATGAAGATTGCCAATGATGTTCGTATGCTGTCGTCGGGACCAAGAAGTGGTATTGGTGAATTGTTCATTCCCGACAATGAGCCCGGTTCTTCTATCATGCCCGGAAAAGTAAATCCAACACAATGTGAAGCGCTTACCATGATTGCTGCACAAGTGATGGGCAATGATGTTGCCATCAGCATTGGAGGCAGCAATGGCCATTTTGAATTAAATGTTTTTAAACCGGTAATGATTTATAATTTCCTGCATAGTGCCAGGTTGATTGGTGATGGATGTGTTTCCTTTAATGATAAATGCGCCGTTGGAATTGAGCCCATTGAATCTAACATTAAAAAGCATGTAGACAATTCCCTCATGCTGGTTACAGCGCTCAATACAAAAATCGGCTATTACAAAGCCGCTGAAATTGCACAAAAAGCACATAAAGAAGGAACGACATTAAAAGAGATGGCTGTGAAGCTTGGTTACCTTACTTCAGAAGAGTTTGATCAATGGGTAATACCTGCCAGTATGGTGGGTAAACTTTAACCTGTCAATAATTGTATCATAGAAACGCCGTATAGAAATGTATACGGCGTTTTTTTATTTATATGCATACATTTTGTTACTGAATAGGCACATTGAATACTCCTTCAGTGATGCTTCTGCCTGCCGGGCCGGCACCGTTGTTTTCTTTCACCGTTCCTGTAAAAGTCCCTACTACTCTGGTAGCAGTGATACTCGTAATGGTAATGGTAAATGCGGGGTTTTGCGACTGATTGAGTGCCTCCGTCCCTGCAAAGAAATTCACACTGGCTGCATCATTGTAGTCACAGCTAACGATATTAGAAGCTGCCAACTGGTTAACATCATAAACGCCTGCCGTAACACTTCCACCGTTCGTTTTGGTGATTGATAAATTGATAGAAGGGTTGGTTGCAGATGCAGCCGTGTTGCCATCTACGCTAAGTATGGTTAATCCGGCACCGTTGGTAAGGCCGGCTGTTGCATCAACATTGAAAGTGGTTGCCACCCCATCTATCTTACACGTAATATAATCGGTTGCTGCCCCGCTTACCGGCACAGAAACGATGCAAACATTACCTCCACCCGTAACATCGTAATTGAAAGACCCTGATGAACCAGGTGTGCCAATGGCATATAATACAATTTGCTGGCTACCTGTTGCTGCCAGTAATCCTGAACCTGCAAAAGAAACCCCATTTACAGTGGGCGTGCTGATAGAATAAGAACCAACAGTAGTTACATTGGCGGTAACAGTAATTGTATTGGCGGCTGTAACAGCTACACCTGCTGCATAGGTTCCACCAAGTGTAGCGCCAGCGCAGTTGCCAGGCGCTCCACCCAACGTATACACTGCTGGGCTCGCTGCCGGGTCATATGTTATTGAAAAACTACAGGTACTGGTATCACCTGTTACCGGATAGTTGAATGTGCCTGCAGCAGTTGGTGTACCCGATCCCGTTAATGTGACCGTATTTGTTCCTACAGCCAGTATACCGCTTGCAGAAAAACTTACTCCGTTCAAAGTAGTTGTACTCATAGAAAAAGAACCAGCAACAGTTGCCGTCACCTGTACGGTTAACGTATTGGCTGGTGAAAGTGGCAGCCCTTCCATGAAAACCGATCCTGCCTGTGAAGTTCCTGTACAGGTGCCTCCTGAACCCCCAATGGTGTATACTGCCGGAGTGGGTACCGTACCCGCCACCACATTAATATCAATTAAGCAAAACGTACTATCGTAGCTTACAATAAAAGTATGCACACCGGTTGCAACCGGCCTCCCGGTACCGTATAAACGAACCGTGTTGAGCCCTACATTCCCAAATGTCCCTGATCCACGGAATGAAAAACCATTCACGGTATCTGATTGTACGAGGTATGTACCTGTTGCAAAAACATCCACCTGCACATCTATGTAATTTTCATTACCAAGTGTTGAATCGGCCTGGTAAACGCCATTTACTTCACTGGGCAGGCAAACATCGGCAGAATCTGCCTTGAGTGTACCCCTGGAAATTCCATCAAGGTCGAAGTTGAGTTCCTTCTGACAGGAAAATAACATCAGGATTGAGATGGCCAAAAAGCCCAGGCGGTTGAAGGTTTTCATGTATAATAAAATTTAGAAATTGTCCTTTATTAACTGCGTCAGGAAACCTGTGAATTATCATCTACCAAAGCGCCGGTTTCAACAGTTTTTTGTTTTGCATGCGAATCATCCTGTTTAAAAAATGATTTTTGAAAAACAAGAATGCTGATCACACCAGTGCTGATGGCTGCATCGGCTAGGTTAAAAATAGGCCTGAAAAATTCGAACTCGTCGCCGCCCCATACCGGCACCCAGGAAGGAAAGTGGCCTTTAATGACTGGAAAGTAGAGCATATCAACCACGTTTCCATGTAAAAAAGTAGCATATCCATTACCGGAGAATTGTGCCAACCCGCTATAACCCACATATTCATTGATCTGAGAATCAAAAATCATTCCTTTATCAAAGATGAGCCCATAAAAACAGGAGTCAATCAGGTTACCCAGGGCACCGGCGAAGACCAGGGATGCGCAAAGAATAAACCCTTTGTGGTATTTCCTTTTGATGATCCTGCCTAAATACCATACTCCAAAAATTACAGCCCCCATCCTGAAAACGGTGAGTGCCATTTTACCCCAGTTGCCGCCAAATTTCCATCCGTAGGCCATGCCCGGGTTTTCAACAAAATAAAGCTGAAACCAGTCGCCCAAAACTTTGTGGGATGTATTTAAATGATAGTTCGTTTTGATGTATAATTTCAACGCCTGATCGGCCAATACAACGAGTGCAATAATGAGGATTACATGATATTTTTTCATAACGCAGGGCAAAGATACGTGGATGGCTTGAAAATAGGGGTACTCAAAAATGGCAGTAGCTATAATAACAAAACATTAAAAGCTGATGGCTATTCTTCAAAATAAACCCGCTTAACCCGTTGCGATACATTGGTGAGTATTTCATAAGGGATAGTGCCAGCCCATTGGGCCAGGTTTTTAACGGGCAGCTCTTCACCAAAGACAATCACTTCGTCGCCTTCGTTGGCATAAATCCCGGTTATATCCAGCATGGTCATATCCATGCACACATTTCCTATTACTGGCGCCAGTTCCCCGTTTACGAGCATTTTCCCGTTGCCATTGCCAAATATCCTCGAATACCCGTCGGCATATCCTATTCTTACAGTGGCGATTACTGCATCTTTAGACACCACTCCCCTGCGGCTGTAGCCAACACTATCCCCTGCCCTAATATGTTTTAGTTGTGAAATCGTTGTTTTGAGCGTTGTTACATTTTGCAAGGGAAGCCTGTCGTCTACGCCGTAGAGCCCAATTCCCAGCCTCACCATTCCCATTTGTAAACCTGGGTGGCGGTGGATGGCCGAAGTATTTGCCATATGGCGTATAAAAGGTGTTTTTGTAGCAGATTCCAATGCATCTGCCATTTGTGTAAAAGAGGCTGCCTGCTGAGCAGTAAAAGCATCATGTGCTTCATTTTCACTTCCCACCAGGTGGGAAAAAACAGACTTAATGGTAAAACTGTCATCATCTTTCAATAACTCACTAAGTTTTTGGATGTCTGCTTCTACAAACCCAAGCCGGTGCATGCCAGTATCAAGTTTGATATGTACCGGATATCGGGTGATTTGACGCTGGCGCAAATAATACCTGAAAGATTCTAAAATCTGAAAGGAGTAAATTTCAGGTTCCAGTTGGTAATGCAATAAATTATCAAACCCTGCCATAGTAGTATTCATCACCATAATGGGTAAACGAATTCCTGCTTTGCGCAGTTCTACCCCTTCATCGGTATAAGCTACAGCGAGGTAATCGGCTCCTGCATGTTGCAACAGGCTGGCGATTTCAAAACTGCCGCTACCATAGCTGAAAGCTTTTACCATCACCATTAGTTTCACATCCTTTTGTAAAAGGTTGCGGTATATTTTTAAATTGCTTCGAAGGGCATTGAGGTTAATTTCAAGAACCGTTTCATGCAATTTTTGTTCGAGTAATTTGCTGATCTTTTCAAATTGAAATATACGGGCGCCTTTTAGCAGGATCGTTTCATCATGGAACTGCATGGCATGTATATTGGATAAAAATGCTTCTGTTGATTCAAAAAAATCCAATTTCCCAACCCCATCAAACAACCGGGCATGTGAACTTAACACCGGGCCGATGCCAATAAAGCGGTGCAGTTTCCTGTGGCGGAGGATGCTTGCAATTTTGCTGCAAAGGACTTCATCGGGCAACCCCGACTGCAGGAGGTCACTCAGGATCACTGTTTTCTTTGTATGCTGCTGTTGTTGTTGCAGGAAATCGAGCGCAATGCCCAGAGAGTTTACATCGGCGCTATAACTATCGTTGATGATGGCACATTGGTTGATCCCCTGTTTTAATTCGAGCCGCATCTCCACCGGCTTCAATTCACTCATCCATACTGGTATCGATGAAGGGGGGATATTCATACTCAGCATTACAGCACAGCAGGTAATGGCATTGTATACAGACGCTTCATCAGTAAAGGGAATAAAAAAATGGAATGCGGTATTGCCCAATTGAGTATGTACAATACTACCATCCGTTCTTCTTTCAACCTGGCTTATGGGAAGGTCTGCAGGTGACCCTTTAGCCCAGCAAAACAATTCGAGTTGTGGATTTACCTGGGTCCTGAATTCTATTAAAGTTTCATGTAACAGGCGGTCATCGGCACAATAGATCAGTTTTTTTGTAGTGCGAAACAATTGCAATTTCTCCCAGATCTTTTCTTTCATACCGGTAAATCCTTCAGCATGTGCTTCACCCATGAAAGTGACAATACCGGTATTTGGGCGTATGATGGGTTGCAAGCGCTGCATTTCCCCGGGCCTGGATATGCCTGCTTCAAAAATCCCTAACGTATGTACAGGGTTCATTTGCCAAACACTCAATGGTACACCTACCTGGGAATTATAACTCTTTGGGCTGCGTACAATGTTATACGTATTGCCCAGCAATTGGTTCAACCATTCCTTTACAATCGTTTTGCCGTTACTACCGGTAATGCCTATCACAGGAATATCAAAACGGTTTCGGTGGAATGCCGACAACCGCTGAAGGGATACCAACACATCTTCTACTGCCAGGAAGTTGGCATCGGGGTATGCCGCAATAAATGAAGCTGAGACCTCATTGCCCACTACAAAATTACGTACCTGCTTATGATACAATTCGTCGATGAAAGACTTTCCGCTCCTGTGCAAACCATCCAGTGCAAAAAAAAGTGAGGTTGCGGGGAAGAGTAATTTCCTGCTATCGAGCAATAAATATTCAATAGGGGTATCTTCTGCTTTTTGCAGGATCCCCGCGCCGATAATGGCAGTTATTTCAGAAACGGTATAAGTCAACACAAAGGCTTTGCTTTACAAAAGAATTAATCCCTGATATCCTTAGGGGCACCTTTCTTTTGGTGGTACACCGAAAAAATTATTGAGCCAACAATACAAAAAATAATTACAGCCAGCGAAATACCTACTTGTTGCCCTTTGCTAAAAAGCTGATTGAGCCAATGTTCGGTTAGCATTTTAAATCCAATAAATATGAGTACAATAGCGATTCCCTGTTGCAGGTAATCGAATTTTGAAACAGCGCCTCTCAGTAAGAAGAACAAGCTTCGCAAACCCAGTACCGCAAAAATATTCGATGTATAGATCACCAT
>JBPOHG010000023.1:0-2826 GCA_052035835.1 Bacteroidota bacterium
GTTAAACTTTACCGATGGCATCAACTACTTTGGTATTAATACAGATTATCTTGAAGGAAAATGGGTATTCTTTCTGTTAAGTATTGTTACAATCATCGAAATGGGAACAGGGGTAAACGGTCAAATAATAGCAACTTCGCTTTATTGGCGTTTCGAGTTGTGGACTAGTTTACTTTTGACAATTCTAATTATCCCATTAAGTTATTTTCTAACCGTACGGTATGGATTAATCGGCCCGGCATTTGCGAACCTTGCATCTTTTAGTATTTATAATGGAATCAGGTATTGGTTTCTTTGGAATAAATTCAAAATGCAGCCATTTACTCCAAAAACTATAGAAATAATTTTATTATCGGTTACCGCTTTCATCATTAGTTATCTCGTATTCAAAAACAGCGCTGGTTTGATCGCTTTAATAGGCAGGGTTGTATTATTTCTAACTATTTATATCCCTGGCATTTACTTAAGAAAAATTACACCTGATGGCGTTCAACTGATTGACATGTTGCTGTTTCGTACAGGGATCAAAAAATCAAAATAAATCACTATATTTAATAGGAAATCGAAATATTCTGCAATCAATCCAGGCCGCCCTGTTTATGAGATTTATTTTTATCATTTTACTCATATTGAATTCATTTGATTGCATTTCCCAGATTACATATAAAAAATCGAACGAAAATTATCGTTTAAACAGTCCAATCATTGACTGTAACAATTGGCTTTTTACCAATGCTGCAGGTCAATCTGTTAAAATTGGAGACGTTGATATAAGTGGCACCCAACTTACAGTTGAGGCATTAATTGTGCGAACTGCACCATATACTGGAACATATATTTATGGAGGTGATGTTGTTTCAAAACATACAGACCCCTCAGATGCCAATTACTTATTAAGGCCAAATAATGCAGAACTCACAACTCAAAATGGATATTATGTAACTCCACCCATATGTGAAATTGAATTAAATAAGCTTTATCATATTGCATTGGTGTACGATGGAGCGACTCTTAAATTTTACAGAAATGGATATTTAATGAGCCAGGTTAATGCATCAGGTTCATTATTTCAAAACAATCTTTCCACAACAATTGGTGATTGGGCAAATTATGTAAATCCATTGGGTACAAACATGAGAGGCTACATCAACGAAGTACGCATATGGAATGTAGCCCGAACACAGGTTCAATTACAAACTTTCATGAGCAGTTCACTGCCCTCCCCTTCTACACAAACCGGTTTGAAGGCTTATTATACTTTCGACAACCTTATCAACAAACAGGGCAATGCTGCTTTCAACGGTACATTAACCGGTACTGCCATCATCAATGCATCCAACCCACAATGCAGCCTTACCCCCGATTCATGCAATGTGGCGCCCAATGTTACCGTAAGTTTCACCGGCCCCGATACCGTTTGCGTTAATACGCCCGTCTCTTTCAACAACACTTCCACCGGAGCAACAAACTATTATTGGAGCTTTTGTGAAGCCAATACCAATACAGCAATCGGCCAAAACCTCGGTAACCCAGGCACAGCACTCAGCAATCCGGTTTTTAGTGATATTATCCAGGATCAATCGGGTAACTATTTTGCATTTGTCACAAATATCAACCCGGTTGGCCTCGTACGATTGTCGTATGGAAGTAGTTTACTTAACACACCTACCGTAACTACTTTAGGTGACTTTGGCAACATCTTCCCAATTACTGCAAGGGGTATACAGGTGAAATATGAAAACGGCAATTATTATGGCATCATGGTTGGAGGAAATGCAACCCTCGGCTCATTTATTGTTAAGCTCGCTTTTGGCACCTCCCTCAATAATGTTCCTACACCTACCAACTGGGGCAACATCGGAAGTTTGAATACCCCTTACGACCTGCATGTTTTTAAGCAAGGGGCCAACTGGTATGGATTTTTGCTAAATACATTTAGTAACTCCATCACAAAATTTGATTTCGGGCCAGATTTTAGTGGTACACCGGTTGCTACCAATCTTGGCAATATTGGTTCATTCAATTTACCGGTTGGGCTAGACGTGGTGAAACAAAACAACAACTGGTACATGTTTATCACCAACTATCAAAACAGTACCCTATCTAGGCTTGATTTCGGTACTTCCCTGCTGAATACCCCAACCGGCACCAATCTGGGTAACCCCGGTTCCGTTTTTAATAACCCAAGGGATATTTCATTCATCAGCCTTTGTGGCGCTACAGAAGCTTATGTGGTAAATGCCGGCAACAACAGTATTTTAAAAATTGGTTTTGGTTCCACTATTACTGGCCCGCTCACCATCAATTCAATCGGTAATCCCGCTGCCTTAAATTTCCCTCACTCGATCTCTCCCTTTGTGAGGGCTGGCAGCGATTTTTATTCACTCATCACAAATCAAAACAATAACACGATCAGCAGCCTTCGGTTTGCCGGATGCAGCGGTATAGCCGGCAGCACGGCTACCAATCCACCTGCTGTAACGTATGCACAAGCGGGAACCTATTCAGTGAACTTGTTGGCAGATGTTGGTTTACCAACCCAACAATCATTTTGCAAACAAATTGTTGTAAAAAATTGCCTGCAACCAGTTACAGGTATCATCAACGCCTATACGCCAGTCATTGCACTGAATCCCTGCAATAACGCGATTACAGTGGAAGATGGCACAGCTTTCCATGCAGGCGATACGGTACTCATCATTCAAATGAAAGGGGCTGTACCCGATTCTACCAACAGCAATGCATTTGGTGATGTGATCAACTACCGCAATGCCGGCCATTATGAATTCAATATCGTACAGGTACGCACCGGAAACATCATAGAAT
>JBPOHG010000248.1:0-17993 GCA_052035835.1 Bacteroidota bacterium
ATCATATCTTATAATGTTAATGGCATACGTGCTGCCATAAAAAAAGGGTTGCTCGACTGGCTCAAAACAAACCCGGCAGACATCATTTGCCTTCAGGAAACAAAAGCAACACAGGAAGATGTTGAAGTAAAAGCATTGGAAGACCTGGGGTTTGAACACCATTGGTTCAGTGCAGGAAAGAAAGGCTATAGCGGAGTGGCCATCTTTACTAAAATTAAACCTACCGCTGTTAAAGCAGGGCATGGTTTTGAGCAAAGTGATTTTGAAGGCAGGGTAATTGAGCTGCAGTTTGGAGATATCAAGCTGATCAATGCATATTTTCCTTCGGGCACTTCCGGCGACGAAAGGCAGGCATATAAATATCAGTGGCTGGATGAATTTTTTGAGTATGTAGAAAAACTGCGAAAGAAAAATCCGAAAATTATTTTGTGCGGCGACTATAATATTGCACATGAAGAAATAGATATTCATGATCCTAAAGGCAATAAAAAATCTTCGGGTTTCCTGCCTGAAGAACGTGCGTGGATGACAAAATTCATCGGTGCAGGATGGATAGACACATTCAGGGAGTTTCATAAAGAGCCGCACAGGTATAGCTGGTGGAGCCAGCGGTTCCCAAGTGTACGATTAAATAATAAAGGCTGGCGTATAGATTATATTACAGTAACAGAACCATTGCGTAAACAACTCAGGGATGCCGAAATTTATCCTGATGTTAAACACAGTGACCATTGCCCGGTGTACCTGGAAATCAAAGCCTGATTGTCTCAATAAAAATATTAGCCCCCGAATGTTTATTTATAACGTAACGATTAAAGTTCATGCAGCGATTGCAGAAGAATGGCTGCAATGGCTACAGCAAATTCATATCCCTGAAGTATTGGCAACCGGTTGTTTCGAAAATGCCACAGTGTTAAGGTTGATGGAAACAGGCGATACGGAAGGGCCAACCTATGCCGTTCAATACCTTGCCCCCAGTAAGAGCGCCTATAATCAATATATTGAGAAATATTCTCCCGATATGCGGCAACGCTCTTTCGATCGCTGGGGCAACCAGTTCATAGCATTCAGGACCTTGATGCAGGTTGTGCAGTAATTGTGTAAAACAAACGCTCTTTTAGCCGGTACTATTGTGGGGCATACTGCTGAAATCCTTTGCCCATAAGGGTTTTAGCTTACAATGATGAAACACAGTGTAGACAAGGGTTTCAGCGGAAATGAAGGAAAAAAAATGTTCCGTGCGTACGCATCAACTACCTTTCAAACCCTTACCGAATCTGCATTTCAGCGATTTATGATAGCGGGAAAAACATCAAAAAAAATTTTATCACAGTTAAAAACCTTCTATATTTGTCGCACTTAAAAAATTCCTCAAAAACTCAATTATGAACAAAGCTGAATTAATTGCAAAAATTTCTGATGACGCAGGCATCACCAAAACGCAGGCAAATGCTGCGCTTGATTCTTTTACTGAAGCAGTAACCAAAACCCTGAAGGGTGGAAATAAAGTTACATTGGTAGGATTTGGAACATTCTCTGTTTCTAAAAGGGCTGCCCGTAACGGCCGCAACCCACAAACAGGTGCTGTGATCAAAATCAAAGCAAAAAAAGTAGCCAGGTTTAAGGCTGGTAAAGAACTGTCTGCTAAAATCTAATTTGCAGGAAAGAAATTAAAAGCAAGGCGTTAAACCCGTCTTGCTTTTTTGTTATACATGTGAACAATTAAAAAAACATTTTATGGGACGTGGTGATATCAAAACTAAAAAAGGAAAAATTTTCGCAGGCAGCTTTGGAAAAACAAGGCCTGCTAAAACAAAGACTGCTACCAAAAAAGCAGCCGCTAAAAAAACGAAGTAATTAATTCAATCATAGTACGTGGTTCAATATTGCCGGAAACTGTTCCGGGAACTCAATAAGAATTGCGTACTATTTTTATTTTGTTAAGGTGCAAGCCTTATCCTTTTCCATTCACTTGCTGTTACATCCTTTCTGCTATATTGGATACGGTCATGCAACCTGCTGGGCCGGCCCTGCCAGAATTCTATAAGGAGCGGTTGGATACAGTAGCCACCCCAATGGGCCGGGCGGGCTATTTCTTTTCCATCAAAAGCTTTTTCAAGTTCGGTTACTTTAGATTCGAGTATTTCCCTGGAAACAATTTCCCTGCTCTGTGGCGATGCCCAGGCGCCAATCCTGCTACCCCTAGGCCTCGATTGAAAATACTCATCACTGGCACTGGCCGAAACTTTTTTTACGATGCCTTCAATCCTCACCTGCCTTTCTAATTCTTTCCAGAAGAAAACAAGGCATGCCCTCGGATTGGCATGCATATCGGATGCCTTATGGCTTTCATAATTAGTAAAAAATACAAACCCGTTGGCATCATATTCTTTCAATAAAACAATACGGGCCGAAGGGTGCCCTTCTTTACTTGATGTTGCCAGTGTCATGGCGTTCACTTCCACTATTTCACTTGCGATGGCCTGGCTCCACCATTTATCAAATTGTACAAATGCATCAATGGCCGCATCCGCCTCTGAAAATGATTCGAGCATGTAATCCTTTCTGATATCAGCGATCGTTCCCATAACAAACGTTTTCGCAAAGTTGACATAATTGCATTGATAAAAAAAGCGTTTCCGGTGAGAAACGCTTTTGATCAAAGTATTCTATTGATTTATTGTTTGGTCTTTTCCTCGATATCTTTCTTGAGGCTGTCGAACCCGCTTTTAATACTTTCGCCGGGTGTTCTAAACATATAAGCTGCCACCACAATTCCGATCGAAGAAAGCAGCGCCAGGTAAAATCCGTAACTGAGAAAGTTCATCACATCGGATGCACGTAAAAAATTGATGATCATTATCACTGCAGCCAAACCACCCGTGATCAACGTCACCATCCACATCGTGCGTTCGAGATTGGCAGATTGATTGCCCAGGAAACTGATCACTCCGCATGCAACAAAGCATAAAAAGATAAATACCCCACTTCCATGCATCCCATTTTCACTGTTGCTAAACCCAAAAAGTGAAATTTTTACCCAGGGAAGGAACATGGAGATAATGCCGATTCCGGAGGCGATCATGATAAACTTTCTTTGTTTGCTCATTGTTTGAAAATTCATATAATTTATTTTAGATATACAAATTAATCATTACAAATGGCAACTGCAAGTTATCATCACGCTTCTACATCCTTTGTGGATAATCCTGCTGTCTCCCTGATTTTATCAAGCTCTTCTTTCAGGAACCCGTTATCAATCATACAGATCTCCAGGTTGCTTTCCAGCTCGGCGATTTTTTGTTTGAGCCGGGCATTTTCTTTGTACAAGCCCAACGCATCCTGCACCTGAAGATTAATATCCGACAAAGCCGTTTGTGTACTTTGGAGCTGGTCTTTGAGATCGTAAAATTCCCGTTCCATTTGCATACTTTGAAAAAGTTCGTTTTCCATGGAAGCTTCGCGACGGGTGGCACCGGCTGCCTGGCGCTGCTGTTCACCTAACAAATCCTGCATTTGTGCTATTTCATGCAGGTTTTGGTCGAGCTTGCTCTGTAACTGAACTGCAAAAGCTGCTTTTTGGCGTAGAAGGGCCAGTTCTTCTTCCCTGGCCTCAATCAAATAATTGAGGTCCTCCAGCTCAATTTTCATTTGCTGGTTATCACTTTTCAGCTGGTTGACCAGGTTTTCTGCAATCATACCTTCTTATTCTTTTAAAAGTAAGCATTTTAGACATAAAGGGGCAGGCTTAATTTTTTACCTTAGCAGACACGGATCGGGCAGCAATCGGGCGTTCGATCGCATCTATTGATGAGTGTTGGTAAACCAATCCGGTAAACTATTTTGACGGAAAATGAGTTGATTATGGGTTGCTTACGGAAAGAAACTGCCTGTCAGAAAGCAGTTTTCGACCGGTACGCCAGCCGAATGCTGGGTGTATGCCACCGCTATGCCCGTAATAGTGCCGATGCAGAAGATATCCTGCAGGACGCCTTTATCAAGGTTTTTTCAAAAATAGGGCAGTTCAAAGGTGATGGATCATTTGAAGGATGGATCAGGAAAATTGTGGTAAACACAGCCCTTAAAAAATATACACTTACCCGCTATTCCAAAGAGATGAGCGGAATGGAAATCACCGAAAATATGCAGCCGGTGGCCGATGCTTCGGCTTATACGCATTTATCGGAGAAAGATTTGCTGGCGTTGATCAATAATTTGCCGGATGGGTACAGGGTGATCTTTAACTTATATGTGATGGAAGGGTTTCAGCATGAAGAAATTGCAGCCATGTTGGGTATCCAGCCCGGGACCAGCCGAAGCCAACTGGTAAAGGCAAGGCTAATGCTGCAGAAACAAATATTATCATTACAAAAGGTAGCAGTATGATGCAAAACGCTCCGTTTGACGAACATATTAAAAAACAGCTTGGGGATTATCAGCCCGAAGTGCCTTCCCATATCTGGGAAAATATTGTGGCAGAAAAAGACAAGCGCAGGCCTGCCGGTCTCTGGTTACGATTTAAAAAATACGGGCTGGCAGCATTGCTGGCAACGGCGCTGATTAGTGCAGGTGTATATTATTTTCAATACAACAAACAACCTGTACATACGGTTGACCCAAATGCTATCACGCAACAATCCGGTAGCCAGCCACAACAAGAATCGAATAGTTCAGATAACATCCAGCCGTTGAAAACTGAAACCACTGAACCTGGCACAACTGCATCAACCACCAATAATACAACAGCCAATACGCCTGATGGTATCAGTAATGGTTCTACCATTACAGATGCACAACATTCCACCGGCGATATCAATAAGCCCCTCACAAATTCGGGTAGCAGCAACCTGCCAAACGGTATGGCAACTAAAAATCGTATATCCCTTACCGTTAATACAAACAAAAAGCATAACACTGATATAGCAACCAATCATTGGAAAAAAAATAAACAACATCAGCGGCATCAAAAAGGCCGCAGCGCTTTACAAATTACTCCCGGAGAAACGGATGCCGGCAATGTCATCACAGACGAAAGCGCCCAAACTTATCATCCAATTGAATGTACATCTGCAGATCAAACCCTTCAACCCGATCTGTTGACTTTAACCACGCTGGCAACAAAGCGTAGCATGATGCTCACCATTAAGGAGCCCCGCAGGATGACATTCAATATCCCCTGCCCGGGAATAGAAAAGAACAGCGCTGGCAACAAACGTTATTTAGAATTATACGCCGGGCCAGATTATGCATTCAGAAGTTTTAAAGACACCGGAAATTCTGTGTATAAACAAAAAAGGAAAGAAAGTACCAGTTTTCAATATGCATTCAGTGCTGGCGCAAGGTACACCAGGGTATTTAGCAACGGCATGAGCATCCGGGCCGGATTAAATTACAGCCAGGTAAATGAGAAATTTACTTTCACAGCCGGGAATGTTGTACAGATTGTATACATCATTGATGCTTCGGGCGACACAACTGGTAGCTACACGGCAACGTCTACACGCTATAAGGTTACCCATAACAAATTCCGTACACTCGATATTCCATTGTCGATTGGATACGAAATGGGTAACGGAAGGTTTCATGCCAATATCAACGCCGGTGCAGTGATCAATTTGTATAGCTGGCAGCAGGGAGATGTATTAGACAAATCATTGCAGCCGGTTAACATTAATACAAATGCGCAAAATTCGCCATATCAGTTTAAAACGAATATCGGACTTGGGTTTATTGGGGCTGTGTCGATGTATTATAAACTCAATGACCGTTTTCATTTACTGGCAGAACCTTACTTCAGGTATAATTTTTCGCCTGCCAGCAAATCTGAGTTAACCTATAAACAGAAATACAATATTGCCGGACTTAAACTTGGTGTTCGCTACGATTTTTAATGAGGCAACATTATTGTTTTTTAAAGCATCTAAAACAAGAAGGAATATAATACCATGAAGAAAAATTTAATGTTCATATCACTGCTGTCGTTTCTGATTGGCATGAGTGCATGTCAGCGTGATATCGACAATATTGTGCCGGGGCCGGCAGGTGAGAATGTATGGTTCAATTCCATTCCCGATACCGCTTCGGTGTGGAACCTTAAAACAACCTTGCAACCATCGTATGATACCGGCTCATTTACCATTTCATTGGGTGCTACTTCCATCTTCACCAATATTGCAGGCCTGCAGGTTTATGTACAGGGTGGTAATATCCAAAATGGGGCAGGGCAATTTTATACCGGCCAGGTGAATGTATTATCGAAGCTGGTGAAACAAAGGGGTGATTTTATCAAATGGGGTATTTCTACGAGGCAAAACGACCAGTTACTGGTATCTGCCGGGGCATTTTTTACAGATATGCGCAGCGATTCGGGCCAGTTGTACATTGCCCCCAACAGGAATATACTATGTTCATTTGCAGATACTCCATTTACCCAAATCATGAATGTATTTCATGGAAGTTCGCCGGCATTTTCCTGGCAGGTTCCTATGGATTCTACCCTCAATTATGTGGTGCCTGCCAATACTGAGTACAGGGTGTTTACAAACCACATGAACTGGAATATGAGTGCATATAAATTTGCCAACACAGCTGCGGGTGTAACGGCGCTTTCTCTCAATTTACCCGATCATTTTACGAATGGCAATTCGATCGCATATATCACGTTCAACGATATCAAATCGGTAGTGGCTATGGAAGGAAATGCCGTTTCAAGGAAATTCAGGGCCGGCAATATCCCCGCCACACAACAGGTAACCGTTACCGTTATTTCTAAGATTGGGCCGGTTTATTATATGGGGTCATCACAAGTGGTTACAACGGCCACAACAGTTCCCGGCACTTACCAGGAAGTTAGTTTGTCGCCAGCACCCACCACCATCACAGAAATCATTAACTATTTAGGTACTTTGTAATTGGGTTTTTTGTTACTGGTAGAAAAAAAAGAGCTGTCTCGTTGAAGACAGCTTTTTTTATTCATTTACATCAGTGCAACTATTAACTAACGAGTGTGCCTACTTTTTCGCCAGTGACTACGCTGAGCAGGTTACCTGGCTTATTCATATCAAAAACAATGATAGGGAGGTTGTTCTCCATACAAAGTGTAAAAGCTGTCATGTCCATGACGCTCAGTTTTTTTGAAATACATTCTGCAAAACTGATTCGGTCGAATTTTGTTGCAGTGGGGTCTTTCTCGGGATCTGCAGAATAAATACCATCTACACGGGTTCCTTTAAGGATTACATCGGCTTTGATTTCAATCGCCCTGAGCGAACCTGCGGTATCGGTAGTAAAGTAAGGGTTACCGGTTCCTGCGCCAAAAATAACCACGCGGCCTTTCTCGAGGTGGCGCATGGCACGCCTGCGGATATAAGGCTCTGCTATTTGTTCCATTTTAATAGCACTTTGCAAGCGGGTATATACACCGGCTTTTTCGAGGCCGCTTTGCACAGCCATCCCATTGATTACGGTAGCGAGCATACCCATGTAATCGCCCTGTGCCCTTTCAATGCCGGTTTCGGCTTCGTTCATGCCGCGATAAATGTTGCCGCCACCAATCACCAATGCCACCTGTACACCCATTTCTGTTATTTGCCGGATGTCTTTTGCATACTGGGCAATTACGTTGGGGTCTAGGCCAAAGCTTTTATCGCCCATCAATGATTCGCCTGATAATTTTAAAAGTATTCTTTTGTATTTAGGTAACATGCCTTGTAAATTTTGAGCGTCGTTGAATGTGTTGTATAAAAAAACCCGGTGCAATACCGGGTTTATAATAAATTAACCTAGAGCCACTCTTTTGAAGTCAGTAACTTTTAAATCTGCGTCTACACCTTTCAGGTAGTCGGCTACAGATTTATTGCCATCCTTAACAAAAGCCTGGGCGAGCAGGGTATTGTCTTTGAAGAATTTATTGAGTTTACCCATGGCTATTTTCTCGGCCATTTCTGCAGGTTTGCCTTCGGCTTTCACCATTTCAATGGCGATGTCTTTTTCACGGGCAATTACATCTGCAGGGATAGACGTTTCATCTACTGCAAGCGGGTTCATGGCAGCAATTTGCATTGCTACATCTTTACCAGCTTCTTCTGCTTCTTTGGTTAAACCAACCAATACACCCATGCGGTTTGCACCGTGGATATAGCTGGCAACATATGGCGCTTCTACTCTTTCGAATTTTGACACTTCAATTTTTTCGCCAATAGCGGCCAGTTTATCGTTGATCATATCGGCCACTTTTGAACCGTTGATTTCTACGCTATTCAGTTCGTCTACTGATTTTACGTTGTTGGCAACAGCAGCATCAGCGATGCTTTGTGCAAAACCAACGAAATCGGCATTCTTGCTTACGAAATCGGTTTCGCAACTGATGCACAATACGATCCCTGCTTTGTGATCGGCGGTTGTTTTAGCAAGAATCACTCCTTCTTTGGCATCACGGTCGCTGCGTTTGGCAGCTACTTTCTGGCCTTGTTTGCGCAACCAGTCGATGGCTGCTTCAAAATCTCCATTGCTTTCTGTTAAGGCTTTGCGGCAGTCCATCATACCAGCACCTGTGGCCTGGCGTAATTTGTTGATGTCTGCAGCGGTGATTGTAACACTCATGATATACCTCCTGGTTTCCCTCTGAAACGGGAACGTTTAATGATTGATTAGAAATTTAAGATCTGTAAGTGCGCTGAGCAGTGATTTGCTGTACAAGTGAGTGACACAACGATGTTGGGTAACTGAAATCAGCTGGTCAACAACCGGCCATCACCTGGCAGCCATATTACTTGCCTGCCGGTTTCCTTCCACCTGCACCAGGGCCTGGTACACGGCGTTTGGCAGGAGCAGCACCCCTTGTACGCCTTCCTCTTTCTTCGCCACCGTCTACTTTTTGTTCAAAGCGTGCAGCTTTTGCTTCAGCGCTTTCTTCTACATCGCTGTGATCATCATCATCTTTATCTGCCTGGCGCTCCTGCAAACCTTCTGCGATGGCGGCAGTGATATAATTAACAATGATGGCGATTGATTTGGTAGCATCGTCGTTGGCTGGAATGGCGAAATCAACTTTGTTTGGATCGCAATTGGTATCTACCATTCCGAGGGTGCCGATGTTGAGGCGTTTTGCTTCAGACAAGGCGATGTGTTCGTGGCCGATATCTACAAGGAATAAAGCTGCGGGTACACGGCTGATTTGTGCGATACCACCCAATACTTTTTCCATTTTTTCTTTATCGCGTTGTAAAGTGAGCCTTTCTTTTTTGGTAAGGTTCTCGGCGCTTCCATCGCTAAGCAGTTTTTCGATGCTCTGCATTTTCTTTACGCTCTTACGAACGGTGTTGAAATTGGTAAGCATACCACCGAGCCAGCGTTCTGTAACATATGGCATGTTTACACGCTTGGCACATTCCTGAACGATTTCTTTTGCTTGTTTTTTAGTTGCAACAAACATGATCTTTTTACCACTGCGGGCAATGGCTTTCATGGCAGCTGCTGCTTCCTGCAAGCCTTCCACGGTTTTGTTCAGATCGATGATGTGGATCCCTTTCTTTTCTGCAAAGATGTAAGGGAGCATTTTAGGGTTCCACTTTTTCCTCAGGTGGCCGAAGTGAACGCCGGCTTCGAGAAGTTGTTGCTGTAAGGAAGTATTATTTTCCATTGTATGTAATTAAATATTTTATTAAAAGTTACAAATACCGGATGTCGGATACCTGATCCTGGTAAACGGGCCACATGTACAGTAGCCGGCATCCAGTATCTTGTACCAATAGATTAACGTTTGCTGAACTGGTAGCTTCTCCTTGCTTTCTTGCGACCTGGTTTTTTACGTTCAACAGAACGGGGGTCGCGTTTAAGCAGGCCTGCTGATTTCAATGCCGGGCGGTAATCGGCGCTTACTTCGAGCAATGCCCTTGAAATAGCGAGTTTGGCTGCTTCGGCCTGGCCTTTCAATCCGCCACCGGTGGCATTGACCAAAACGTCGAATTTATCGGCACCTTCAATGGTTTTGAGAGGGGCTTCTACCTGGTTTTGCAGGTATACAAGGGGAAAATATACTTTATAGTCTTTACCGTTTACAGTGATCTTTCCGTCTCCTTTTGAAAGAAAAACACGTGTCACTGCTTCTTTCCTACGGCCGACTGCATTTTTTTGCTTTTCCATGTATGATGATTTGAGCTGTTAGATAAACCTTTCAGCCTTGATTATTTAATGATTTTAAAAGTGAGTTCGGCTGGTTTCTGGGCGCCATGCGGATGTTCTGCACCGGCATATACAAACAGTTTTTTGTACATTTTACGGCCGAGGCGGTTTTTTGGCAACATGCCTTTAACAGCTCTTTCGATCACTACTTCGGGGCGGCGTTTGAGGAGGTCTTTAGCAGCCTCGCCTTTTTGTCCGCCGGGATAACCACTGAAAGTAAGGTATTCCTTGTCTTCCATTTTGTTACCGGTGAACTTTACCTTATCGGCATTGATCACAATTACGAAATCCCCGCAATCAACGTGTGGGGTGTAGTAGGCTTTGTTCTTACCACGGAGAACAGACGCAACTTTTGCGCACATACGACCAACGGTTTGATTAGTACCGTCTACAACGTACCAGTTACGTTTTACGGTAGCCTCGTTCGCATGTTTAGTGGTGAAATGCAGTTTACTCATTTGTTTGATTTTTATCCCGGCAGCTATCCCTGACGGGGATTTTTAAAATGGAGTGCGAAGGTAAGCGCAGATAAAGTGCTGGCAATGAAAAAAGGGACTTTTTTTACAAGCCCCTTTCATAAGTGTTTGATAAACAATAAAATTTTTGCCTTCTTTTTTAATTACAATGGCGCCGGGATGCTCATGTACCCATTTTACCCTTCAATCCTTACCAGCATTCTATTAAAACCGGCCAGGCCGCCAATTTCGGCCCCAATGCTGATAATTTTATAATGATAGAGCTTGTCGGGGTATGCATGCTGATCGGGAGGAAGATTACGAATAGCATCCCTGAAAGCTTCCTGTAGATCCCATCGGTTAGAATAACCGGTTGCCTGAGCTACGTGTTCTTTTTTGGCAAACTCGGCAGGCAATGAAACCAATTGGGCCATAAAATTTGCCTCTGCATATACAATGACTTTACACACATCGGGGGTTTCACTTACACTAAAGGTATAAACTACCGGGCCGGTTTCGGTAATGACCTCGGCTGCTGGGCCAGCAGGCGGGGTCCCTTCAAAAGAAAATGCATATACCCCATGCAAGGGCGGGTTTGACCTGTTCCAAAGGGGCCGGAGGGTAACATTCGACCAGCCGGCTGTACTCGTTTCTCCAAATGCAGTAACCACCAATGATGGGGGATTGCTTTTGTTAAGGGCAATGTCTATTTTGTTGATGTGAAGTACTTTTTTCATACACTGAAATTTTGATGAATGACAAAGTTTTACCAAGCCGTTTATTTGAAAACAGTCCTTTACACTCAATCTGAAAGGGTTCAATTACTAAGCATAAAAGGTGAAAAAACGATTCTTTCGTTGAGTGTATATCAGCATCTTCGCTAAAACTAAAAAAATATGTCAACGAAAAATTACACAAACCTGTTATTACTGATTCTTATAGGAATTGGAATAAGCATACTGATTTTGCAAATCATTACAGTGAAAGAAGATAAACGACATGGCTATGTTGACTTTGATAAACTGAAAAAAAAATGTCCCAGCTCCCAAGAAAAGAAGAAAAAGGAATTAAACATGCGAGAGGCAATTGATCCAACACTTGCCCAATGGGGGGTAGACGAATTCAGAAAGCTATATAATTATAACGATTATTGTATAGTTTATGACATCGCTGATTTTGACAGTTTTGCTGTAAAAATCAGAAGGATTTTAGATAGCCTTTCAGCAGATGAAAAAAAGGACTCTTGTTGGAAAGTCGGCTTATATCCATATCTGCGTCCGATTGAACGCGAAAACGAGACGGAGTTTGTTGTGGATATGGCGTTTGTACCAACGATAGTGCCTAGAAAATCAGGGGAGTCTTGTGACACCTCAAATCTTAAAAAAGCAATTGATTACTTCAAAGATGAAACCGGTTACTATAACAAAAGCAAAATATTAGCATACGATTTTGGTAACATGCACCCTTAACGATTATGCATTTTCAATATCACCATTTATTAATTATTGCAGCCCTAATTGCATTGTTTGCAATTAAGCCTTCTGAAGTAGAAAAAAAAACCATACAGTTACTTCGGTTGCTGATTACCTTGAACCTGGTTTTTGAAATTGCAGCAACCGTAAAATGGTATACTTATAATTCTACTAATATTGTTGTATATAATTTCGTCACCGGCTACAGTTTTCCTATCTGGATGCTGCTGTTAAATAAAGTTAACAATACCAGTAAGCGCATCTATCTTTTTGCAGTTGTCTTTTTCTTGTTGTTGTTTATAAGCAATCTATTTTTTATTCAGGGTCTTTATACTTTTAACACGCTGAGCTTTCTTGCAGGAACACTCATGGTGACAGCATTTTCATTGTACACCCTACTTTTAGAATCAGAAAATAAACTTCGGCTGAGTAATTTTTCAATTTTAATGATTTATGCCGGCCTAATCTATTTTATTGGTTTCTCTGCCATGTTTTTTACAAATGAATGGAAGGCAACAGAAATTGAGCTTGGAATAGATTTTACACTATACCAACTGGTTTCATACAGCATAAACACGTTATTTTACGGAATGATCATTATTGCCTGTATCAAACTTCGCTGGTCAATAAAAAACAATCCCGAAACCTGATTACCGAAACCGTCATAGGGCTGATGGGGCTTTGCTTGCTTGGATTAATGCTGGTTGGTTTTATTGCCGCCTCATTTCTCCGTTATAAAAAAAAACAACAGGAACACCGCCTCGAAAAGGAATATATGCAGTCACATTTTCAACAGGAACTCCTCCGTACCCAAATTGAGATACAGGAGCAAACCCTTAAAACGATTAGCCAGGAAATTCATGATAACGTTGGGCAGGTATTAAGCCTCGCCAAACTGAACCTTGCTACCATTCCTGCTACCAATAACGAACAAACGAAAAAAATCCATGATACCCGTGAACTGGTGAGTAAAGCCATCATAGACCTGCGCAATCTCAGCAGAAGTATGTATGGAAACCTTTTAAGCGAAACGGGTTTACAAGCAGCCATTGCCAACGAGTTGCAGATCGTAGAGGGGGCAGGTGTTCACCGCACCCGTTTCATTATTAGCGGGGAACCTTTCAAAATCGCCGTACAAAAAGAACTCGTGGTTTTCAGGATGGTACAGGAAGCCATTCATAATATCATCAAACATGCCAAAGCATCCCTGGTCTCTATTAACCTTGACTATAACAACCCGCGAATGTACCTGTGCATCGAAGACAATGGCATGGGGTTTATTGAAAAAGAAATTAAAAAAAATGGTATGGGGTTAACGAGTATGCAAAACAGGGCCCACCTTATTGAAGCGGACCTTAGCATTGAATCGGATCCCGGTAAAGGCACCCGCATTTGTTTAACCATTCCTATCGCAATCAATCAATCATAACAATGGCTTCAATAGTTTTGGTAGACGACCATATTTTATTAAGAAACGGACTGGCAGCGCTGGTAAGCTCATTGGGGCATACTGTCCTCTTTGAAGCAAACAACGGAAAGGAATTTATAGAACAATTACAGCATCAGCCAATTCCAAATATTGTATTACTCGATATCAATATGCCCGAAATGGATGGATATGAAACTTCCCAATGGCTGAAACAACATCACCCGGAAGTAAAAGTTTTAGCACTCAGCATGTATGATAACGAAAATGCCATTATTAAAATGCTAAAATGCGGCGCCAAAGGTTACATACTTAAAGACAGCGACCCTTCACAACTCAACAGCGCCATACACGACCTGCTCACCAAAGGGTTCTATTATTCAGACCTGGTAAGTGGCAAACTGATACATGCCATCAATAAGATTGAAGACAATGGCAGCGATATCCATACCCTTGTAAACCTCAACGAAAGGGAAACAGAATTTCTCAAATACAGTTGCACAGAATTAACGTACAAAGAAATTGCAGATAAAATGTATGTTAGTCCGCGAACCATAGACGGCTACCGGGATGGCTTATTCGAAAAATTAAAAGTAAAAACAAGGGTTGGGCTGGCTGTGTATGCTATAAAAAACGGACTGGTTGATATTCATAAAAAATGATCACTTTTTATACACCTGCTCCCCATTGATATAAGTATATAATACTTCTGTAGAAAGTAGCATATTTTCCCCGCAATGCATGAGGTCCTGGTTAAGTATCACAAAATCTGCCATCTTCCCCGGTTCCAAACTGCCTTTTTCATTTTCCTCAAATGCAGCCTTTGCTGCCCATATGGTCATTCCCCTCAAAGCCTGCTCACGGCTAAGTGCATTCCCTTTCTGAAATCCCCCTTCGGGAAAACCTTTTGCATCTTTGCGTACAACAGCAGCATAAAAAGTTTTCATCGGGCTGATGTATTCTACCGGGAAATCTGTACCCAACGGTAACCAATTATTCAATTGCAATAACCGCTGGTATGCATATGCGTTGGCAATCCGTTCGCTGCCGATACGCTCCCCCGCCCAGTACATATCGCTGGTAGCATGCGTGGGCTGCACAGACGGGATAATATTATAGTCTGCAAAAAAATGAAAGTCATTTTCATGTACTACCTGGGCATGCTCTATGCGCCAACGGCGGTCGTTTTTTCCTTTGAGCACATTGGCATACACTTGTAACAACTGCCGGTTCCCACTGTCGCCAATGGCATGTGTACACATTTGAAGTTTAGACGCTGCCAGTTTACCGGCTGCACGCTCAAAATGATCGAGGCTGCTTAACATAAAACCTTTCCAACCCGGTTTATCCGAATAATCCTGCAGCATACATGCACCCCTCGAACCCAATGCCCCATCAGCATAAAACTTAAAGCCGCCTACGTGCAAGCGCTCTGTTTGGTAAGGCCCCTTAGTGATCCACCTGTCGTAATATTGTGTACTATCGCTTAATAGTGCAAAAATTTTCATCTTCAACCGCCCTGCTTTTTGTTCCTCGTCTACCAGCTCAACGGTATGTTCGCTCACTCCACAATCCTGTACGGTGGTGAGGCCTTCGGCAAAACACAACTGCTGCATTTGTGTAAAATACTTTCGGGCAAGGCTATCGGGGATGTGCGGAATGATGTTATCTACCAGGTCCATGGCATTGTCGATAAGTAGGCCGGTAAGTTTACCATCGATCACTTCCACACTGCCCCCATCAACGTTGGTTGAAGCGTTTATTGATGCGAGCTCAAGTGCTTTTTGATTTACCAATGCTGCATGGCCATCAATGCGCTTTAAAAATACCGGCCGGTTGGGAAACAGGCTGTCGAGTTGCGATTTGTTTGGGTAACCTTTGTTTTCCCAATCATTCTGGTCCCAGCCCCTTCCATAGAGCCAATACATTGGAGCCGTTTTGCTGTACGTTTTCATGCGCTCAATGATCTCGGCGAATGATGCAGTACCTACCAGGTCGCATTTCCAGCTATCGGTAGCGTAGCCTGTAAAATGGCAGTGTGCGTCTATAAAACCCGGATAGATGAATTTACCGGCCGCATTCACCGTTTCTTTAGCTTCATACTGCCCTAGTATTGCTTCGTTTGTACCCAGTTCCAGTATTTTTCCATTTGAAATTGCAATCGCTGATGCTGTTGAGAAAGCGCTATCAATCGTATAAATGACAGCATGATGAATCACTAAGTCGGCTTGCTTTTTTCCTTTACACGCCACAAGGCTCGTAATTGCCATCACTGCAGTACATACAATAATAAATCCCCTTCCTGTTTTAATTTGAAGCATACCCGGTTTTTTTTAAAAGTACAACAAATGAGCTGATCATATTTTCTAACTTTGATTCAACAGCAACTACATTTATGTATCAGGACCAGCAGGTAAAAGACATACAGAAAGAAACTATTCAGTGGCTTTCTGAAGCAGGGGGAACAACATTGTTAAATGGATCCTCTATTGAACAACTCCGTGATATTCTTCGCTTTCATGAACACCGTTATTATGTTGAGAACAATCCGCTCATAAGCGATTTTGAATACGATCAGTTGTACAAATTGCTGGAGAATTTTGAAAGAGAACATCCCGGCATGGTCACCAAAGACTCCCCTACACAGCGGGTTGGTGCCGGTTTAATAAAAGACTTTCCTAAAGTACAGCACCTGGTACCCATGCTTTCGCTCGAAAATTCTTATAATGAAGAGGACCTGCTCGACTGGGACAGGAAAGCCAGGGAACTGAGTGGCTTCACCAGTATCGAATATTCTGTTGAGCCCAAGTTTGATGGTGCCAGTATTTCTCTGGTGTATGAGGATGACCGATTGCTGCGTGGGTTAACCCGGGGCGATGGGGAAACCGGGGATGATATCACTCCCAACATCAAGCAGATACGCTCGGTACCCTTATCAGCTTCGTTTAGCCGTTACGGTATACAGCAAGTGGAAATCAGGGGCGAAGTGCTCATGAATAAGAACAATTTCGCAGTTTACAACCAGCACCTGATGGAGGAAGGGTTGCCGCCGCTGGCCAATCCTCGCAATGCTGCTGCAGGTTCGCTCCGAATCAAAGACACGGCAGTTGTTGCAAAACGAAAACTGGAGGGTTTTTTATACCATGTAAGTTATATCGGCCATGCAAACCAACCGGGTATAGAAGCGGTACCTGCAACCCATAGTGCTATGCTGGCATTGCTTTGGGACCTGGGTTTCAGGAGCCCTAAAAAAGAAATGAAAGTAGTAAAAGGCATTGCTGAGGTGATCAAAGAAGTAGCTGCTTTTGAAATCAAACGGGATGAACTGCCCTATGAAATAGACGGCATGGTGATTAAAGTAAATGACCTCGAACTACAGGAAAAACTGGGTATGACTTCCCATCACCCCCGTTGGGCCATTGCCTATAAATTCAAAGCCAGGCAAGCCACCAGTAAGCTGTTGGATGTAAGCTTCCAGGTAGGGAGGACGGGGGCTGTTACCCCGGTGGCCAAGATACAACCCGTGCAGGTAGGGGGCGTTACCGTTAGCAGCATTTCAGTTCATAACGAGGATTACATCCGGGAAAAAGACCTCATGAAAGGGGATACCATACTGATAGAAAGGAGCGGTGATGTTATTCCCCAGATCGTAAAATCTATGCCTGAGTTAAGGGATGGCACAGAACAGCCGATTGTATTCCCCCGCCATTGCCCCGAATGCAGGGATGAACTTTTTAAACCCGAAGACGAAGCGGTATGGCGTTGTATCAATATCAATTGCAAAGCACAGGTCGTTGAGCGAATCATACACTTTGTGAGTAAGGATGCCATGGATATACGAAGTTTTGGAGAAGCCAATGTGCGCAAGTTTTATGATATGGGCCTGTTTAAAGATATCCCCGGTATCTATGGTTTTGAAATGGCAAGCCTCCGGGGCCTGGATGGTTTTGGGGAGAAATCGATCAATAATCTCCGGCAGGCTATTGAGGACAGCAAACAACAACCCCTGCACCGCCTCATTTACGCTTTGGGAATCAGGTATGTAGGGGAAACAACGGCCAAAACCCTGGCGCAACGGGTTACCCACCTGCTCGATTTTACCCGGTTCTCCCTCGAAGAATTGCAACAATTTGATGATGTAGGGGTAAAAGTTGCTGCCAGTATCCATCAGTTTTTCAGCAATGCCGATAATATACAAATGCTTAAAAAACTGGAAGATGCAGGGGTGCAAATGAAAGGAAAGCCCTTAACCGTTACCGAAGGCAACCTTAGCGGACAAACGTTTTTATTCACCGGTTCGCTCAGCCGTTTTAAAAGAAGCGATGCCGAGGAAATGGTAGAAAGGAACGGAGGAAAAATTTTAAGTGGCGTTAGCAGTAAATTGAATTATCTTGTGGCTGGAGAAGACGCTGGCAGCAAACTCGAAAAAGCCAAAAAGATTCCGGGAATAAGGATTAT
>JBPOHG010000252.1:0-10323 GCA_052035835.1 Bacteroidota bacterium
ATACCGGCCGCCTCATTTTTGGGGTGGCCTTTTATTTAAACCTGGATCGGCATTTCATAACAATATTACAGCATGCTGAAAATCAAAGCCAGATGCCGGTCATCACATATTTCTATCATTTTCAACTTTTTAAATGCCCTGGCGTTTTGATACTCGGTTTAAAATGGTTACTTTACACCGCTTTTATGAACAACAAAAGAGCCATATTTTCATTGCAGCATAAAATATCATCGGTTTTCATGATACTAACATTGCTATGGCTCACCGTGAGTACTCCATTTATCTGCGCAAGCCAGCAGGAAAGCACCAGGATGGAAAAAAAGGAGAAGGCAGCTACAGCCCCGCTTGCAGGAACAGAAGAAGAGTCTTCTAATCCGTTTGGTAATAACACAGAAGAAAAAGTACCAGGCACCAATTCCTTATCCGAAGAGTTTTTACATGAACACCATATTACCCACTATTTTGTTTCGGTGGGTTGCACTTATCACAAATGTGAAAATGCAGATACCTATACTGCTTTTCATGGTGAGCTATTGATTCCCCCGCCCAATTGTTTATCCTGATTAACAAGCATCGAACTGCCGGTCACATACCGGTTATCTAGTTCACCAAATTATTTCCCCATTTAATAATTGTAATGCCAGTGCATGATGTGCTGTGTTATTAAAAATATATATACAAATGAGAAAGCATTCAAAAGAATACCTGGCCAACCTCACTCCCGAACAAGGATTTGAAATTTTAAAAGAAGGGAACAAGCGATTTGTAGGAAGCCTCAATACCGATCATGATCACCTGGAAGTGATTAATCAAACCCGTGAAGGGCAATACCCATTTGCGGTGATCCTGAGTTGTATGGACTCCCGTACTTCGGTTGAATTGATTTTCGATCAGGGATTGGGAGACCTTTTTAGCATTCGCGTTGCTGGTAACATCGTTAATTCTGATATCATCGGAAGCATCGAGTATGCCGTTAAATACGTGGGATCAAAAGTCCTCATGGTGCTCGGCCATACAGAATGTGGTGCCATCAAGAGTGCAAAAGCGGGGGTTGCCGATGGCCATATCACCGACTTACTGAAAAGAATCAATCCTTCCATCAGCAAAGCGCTGTTATCAGACGACAAGAATTACCAGTTTAAAGATGCAGTTGCATATGCCAATGTTGAAAACAGCCTTGAAGAAATCCTTACTCGTAGTAAAATCGTGAAAGAACTTTTTGAAAATGGTAGCATTGGCATCATGGGGGGCGTTTACAATATAGAAAGCGGCGCAGTAGATTTCTTTAAGAGCCTGGCTAAGAATCCCATTAAAGAATATGTTTTAGAGAAAAATTAATAAAGCCAATATAAATGAAATTCAATACACAAACACTCAAGTCTGATTTACCCTCCGGGCTGGTAGTATTTTTAGTGGCATTGCCACTTTGTTTGGGCATATCACTTGCTTCAGGGGCTCCATTTTTTAGTGGATTGATCTCTGGTATCATTGGTGGAGTGGTAGTAGGTACGATCAGTAGCTCAAAATTAAGCGTGAGCGGCCCTGCCGCCGGATTGGCAGCACTTGTGCTGGCAGCTATTACTAATATTGGGGCATTTGATTTGTTTTTATGTGCCGTATTAATAGCTGGTATGTTGCAAATACTCATGAGCCTTGCTAAGTTGGGTGGCATTGCCAATTATTTCCCTTCGAGTGTGATCAAAGGAATGCTTACCAGTATTGGCATACTCATTATTGCAAAACAAATTCCACACGCATTTGGCTATGACCGCGATGAAAAAGGGAATCTTACCGAACTGGTACCTTTTGGAAATGAAGATTGGCACGAGCTACTCAAACCTTTACAGCATATTGATGTTGGCGTATTTATCATTTGTATTTTATCGATTCTTATAATGATCGTTTGGGACAAACCTTTCATTAAAAAAAGGGTAAAGTTTATTCCTGGGGCGCTTGTTGCAGTAGTTGTATCCATTCTCGTTAACGAAGTATGGAAAGCTTCTGCAAGCCTACTTACGGTAAACAGTGATCATCTTGTACAAATCAGGGCTGCTGGTAGTGCCGAAGAATTCTTCAGCTTTTTTACATTGCCAGACTTTAATGGTTTTTTACAAAGCAAAGTGATAATTACAGGCGTGATGATCGCAGTTATTGCTTCATTAGAATCCTTACTATGTATTGAAGCAGTTGATAACATGGACCCCGAAAGGAATGTTACCAATACCAACAGGGAATTGTTTGCCCAGGGAATTGGAAATGCAGTATCTGGATTGATTGGTGGGCTTCCTATTACGAGTGTTATTGTAAGGAGCAGTGCTAATCTTCATGCAGGTGCGAAATCAAAAATATCTACCATTTTTCATGGGTTGCTCCTACTGATTTCGGTGATCACGATTCCGCAATTATTAAACCTGATCCCGCTTTCTTCGCTGGCAGCTATCCTCTTGCTCACTGGATATAAGCTCTGTAAGTTGTCGGTATTCAAACAAATGATTGCGAATGGAAAATACCAGGCAATTCCATTTTTTATAACAGTTGGGGTGATTATTGGAATTGATCTGTTTGGAATTTATCCTCCTTTCAAAGGCGAAGGCTTACTGGTAGGGGTACTCGCAGGATTGATTGCCGCATCTGCTGCGATCCTTCACGGTAACCTGAAAAATTCCTACTATTTCCACAAGGATAAACACCATGAAGGGGATGTCATTAAAATAAGGCTCGCTGAAGAGGTTTCCTTTCTTAATAAGGGCTCTATTCGTGAAACGCTGGATCACATTCCCGAGAACAGCACGGTAATAATCGACGCATCACATACCGAATACATAGATTTTGATGTGCTCGAATTAATCAGGGAGTTCCGTGATATCAAAGCTCCGTTGAAGAATATTAACTGTAAGCTGGTAAACTTTAAAGAAAAATACCAGATTGAAAATGAAAATAATGTGCAGTCGGTACATTAAAAGCTAAAGCAGAATGGAAAAGTCGTATCAAAAGCTTTTAAAGGGGAATAAGCTGTTTTCAGAGACCATGTTGTTTCAGGACCCCGATTATTTTATTAAACTTTCAAAAGGCCAGAAACCCGATTACCTGTGGATAGGTTGCAGCGATAGCCGTGTACCCGCCAATGAAATTACCAGTACACAAAGCGGTGAAATATTTGTTCACCGGAATATTGCCAACCTGGTCGTTCATACCGATACCAATCTGCTGAGCGTACTCGAGTATTCTGTTAAGTACCTTGGAGTACGGCATATCATCGTTTGTGGGCATTATGGCTGCGGTGGCGTGAATGCTGCAATGACAAACACTTGCCATGGTTTTGTTGACAATTGGCTCCGCAATATCAAAGATGTGTATCATAAAAATATGGCCGAACTCGACGCCATCACAGACCAAACAGATCGGGCCAACCGCCTTACAGAACTCAATGTGGTAGAACAAGTGCGCAACCTGGCCAAAACAACCATTGTACAGGAAGCCTGGGCAGAAAGAGAATTACACTTGCACGGATGGGTGTATGGGGTACACAATGGGCTGGTGAAAGATTTGTCGGTGATTCACAATAGCACCGAAGATATCGACCCCATTTACAGGTTCGATGTAGGAGCAAAATAGCAAGCAACTATTCAACATAATGCATTTACCAAAACCGGCGGGAGAAAAGTTCAATAAGAACCATGTTCTTCATGAATTGAAACATTTCCTCCCGTCGCAAACGCCCATCAAGGATTTTATCCATCACAATTCATTGCATGCTTACCAGCATTTGAAGTTTTATGATGGAATTTTTAAAGCGTCTAAAATTTTCGGCTACCAGGTTACCCTTGGGCTGCAAGACTACCGTGCACTATTTGCCACCGGAAGGATCAGGGAAAATATTCTGGACGCGGTACTCACAAATGAAAAAGGAGCAGCCGCTGTACCACAGTGGAAAGAGGCATTGCTGCACAAAAAATTCGAAACACACAACGAGCCTCGCATTGGTCAGCTCCGGGCCGAATGGAAACGGATCTTTCATACAGATCCCGACCATATTGTTCACCCATTGTTATTCAGGATTCTTACCAGCTACCTCGATCAAGGGATTGCCTCCTGGAAATTTCCAGTTAGTTCGAATGGTTTTCTTGATTCATTGCGTGAGCTGGAAAAAAATGGCTGGGTTAGTATACTCAAAACATCCAGGGCAAGAAAATTGCTGATGGATACCTCCTGTACAATGGAGCGGCTGCTTAGTATAGTTGTGGGTGATGAAAGCTATTTCGAACAATACATCTTTGATCAGCAATTTGCACACCAGGGATGGTCGGGTATGGTAGCTGCGGTGGAAGATGCCCCTCATACCTTGTTAGATCACCGGCCAATTACATTGGAAGAACTTATTATTTTTGAACTCATTCTTGAAATTGATGCACTGGAGTATGCACTTGGAAATGAGTGGGCGCCTTTAAGTGTTGTTACAATACTGGAGCCTCAACAGTTGTTCAGTGAAGTGCCGTTAAATGATTTGCAGGAAGTATTTAAATTATGGCAGCTTGCGTTTGAGTGGACATATTATGATGAAGTTTTATCGGGAATTGCTACCCAGCGGTTACAACCTTTACCCATACCCGAAAAGCGAAAAAGCTTTCAAGCCATTTTTTGTATTGATGAACGGGAGTGTTCCTTGCGCCGACATATTGAAAATGCAGACCCTGAATGTGAAACATTGGGCACACCTGGTTTTTTTGGAGTAGAATTCTATTTCCAGGCACAAGGGGCACAATTTTATGAAAAATTATGCCCGGCCCCGGTTACACCAAAATATCTCATTAAAGAAATTAACCCTCAACATCATCGGGCGCATGAATTGTTATATACGCCGAAGACGAACAATCTTGTTACTGGCATTGTAAGTAGCCTTACATTGGGATTTTATGCAGGTTGCCGTTTAATGCAGAACCTATTCAGCCCCAAAATGAGCCCTGCCATTTCTGATGCATATGCCCATATGCATGAAAAGTCGGAGCTTACAATTGAACACAGAAACCAGGAAGAAACAGAAAATAATTTGCAGATAGGCTTTACTGTTAGTGAAATGTCGGTAAGGGTCGAAAGCCTTCTTCGCAGCATTGGCTTAACCGATGGTTTTTCAAGTATTGTATATGTGGTGGCACATGGTTCGAGCAGCGCCAACAACCCGCACCATAGTGCACATGATTGCGGTGCTTGTAGCGGCCGGCCTGGGTCTGTAAATGCCCGTGTGTTTGCATATATGGCCAACCACCCGGCTGTAAGGGCACAATTGAAAGAGAAAGGGATTGATATCCCGTTTGATACTACATTCATCGGTTCAATGCATGATACAGCTGCTGATCAAATAGCGTATTACGACGATGCGCTATCAGATAGTAAACTTCAATACGAACACACGAGGAATAAAACCATTTTTGAAAAGGCGCTAGACTTCAATGCAAAAGAAAGGTCAAGAAGATTTGCATCCATTAATACCCGCAACAGCCTTGCAACGGTTCGCCGTTCCATTTTTAAACGTTCAGCATCTATGTTTGAACCACGTCCCGAACTGGGCCATGGAACCAATACACTTTGCATTATTGGACGCCGTGATATTACAAAAGGGCTATTTCTCGACAGGCGGGCATTTCTTAATTCTTATGATTACAGAACAGATCCTGATGGAAAATTATTAACCGGTATCATGCGTCCGATTGGGCCGGTGTGCGGTGGTATTAACCTTGAGTATTATTTTTCAAGGGTTGATAATTATAAATTAGGTGCAGGTACAAAATTGCCACATAATGTTGCAGGGCTGATAGGCGTAACCAATAGTAGTGATGGTGATTTGCGGCCCGGGCTCCCCGTTCAAATGATTGAAGTGCACGATCCCGTGCGTTTACTCGTTATCGTTGAACATTACCCGGAAGTTGTTTTAAATACGATTCAGTCGGCCCCGGAAATGTATGAATGGTATATCAACGAATGGGTACATATCGTCGCTATACATCCACAAACAGGCGCTTTTTATTATTTTAAAGAAGGGGCTTTTACCAGGTATTCGATTATTGGAATGCCGGTTCCTGAAGTAAAGGATGTATTGCCACTAATAGAATCGGCAAAGGAAATGGAGACCAATTATATCGTTGATGCCACAAAGGAAAATCTTCCAGTTTACCAATTAAACTAACCAATTACATGCCAGCACTGCTCCAGGTATTTGTTTGGATACCATTGACAGGATTTTTAATTACGATGCTGATTCCTCGCAAAAAAGAAAAAGCCATATCGTTATGGGTAATAACCATCATGGCAATACAGTTGGTTGCTATCACTGCATTTGGCACATATTGGCTGCTAAACAGCCTTCCGGTACAAAATCATAAGCACTTAGTTTTTTTTAAAAAGGAAGACATAGAGATTTTCCTCGATTTCTATTTTGATATTACTACCTGGGTATTTGCACTTATGGGTGCAGGCATTGCATTACTGGTAACCATCTTCAGTAGGTTTTACCTGCACAGGGAAGAGGGCTTCAAACGTTTTTTTACAACGCTCATGCTTTTTTTCCTTGGGTATAATGTAATTGTGTTTGGAGGGAACTTTGAAACGCTTTTTATTGGATGGGAAATCATTGGGATTTGTTCTTTCCTGCTGATTGCGTTTTACCGGGATCGTTACCTACCGGTAAAAAATGCACTGAAAACAATCTCTGTTTACCGATTGGGAGATGTTTGCCTGATCCTGGCCATGTGGATGAGCCATCACCTTTGGCACGAAAACATCATGTTTGTAACGTTGAATGATGCTGCGCTTGTACAGTCGCACCTGATTGAGCACAACTGGTATGGCTTCTTTATAGCATTCATGATCTTTATTGCAGCCGCAGTAAAGTCGGCACAGTTCCCATTTTCATCCTGGTTACCCAGGGCGATGGAAGGCCCTACCAGTTCAAGCGCTGTTTTTTATGGTTCGCTTTCGGTGCATGTAGGTGTATACCTGTTGATACGTACTTATCCATATTGGGAAACAATGTTGGGAATTAAAGTACTGATTATTGTTGTGGGTGTTATTACCAGCTTCGTGGCTGCAGGAATTGCCAGTGTTCAATCTACTGTAAAAACACAGATCGCGTATGCTTCAATTTCACAGATTGGTATTATTTTTATTGAAGTAGCCATGGGTTGGCATATCCTTGCGCTCATTCATTTCGCCGGCCACTCAATGTTGCGAACGTACCAACTACTTGTTTCACCATCTGTTTTGAGCTACCGGATACACAACATGCTTTTTCAATTTAACCCCGCGAAAAAGGTGCAAAAAAATGCATCATCTTTACAAAAAGCAATATATCTTTTAAATGTAAAAGAATGGAACCTGGATTTTATACTCAACAAATATGGCTGGCAACCTTTCAAATGGATAGGAAGAAAACTGGGTTTCCTTTCTACTCAAGTGAGTATTGTATTACTCTCGTGTTTGTATATCGGGGGATTGTTGGTGAATGAATTCAGGGAAAATTTTTCTGCTGATGTATTAGAGCTCCTGCCTTTTGTTTACTCCTTTTTCGGATTGATGCTTGTATTGCATGCATTTGCCGATAGGAAAGATGCCATTCATGCATGGCTGATGGCGATCGCCGGGCAATTCTTCATGACCTTATCAGTGGTATTGCTCAATGAAGATTTTGGCTATCATCATATACTCTTGTTTTTAAGTGGTTCATTTACATCTGCCATTGGTGGATATATATGCCTGCGAAAAATCAGGAAAATAGATAATGATATCCAACTCAACCGTTTTCATGGATATGTTTATGAAAAGCCAACCATTGCTTTTATATTTCTAATCTGTTGTTTAGGGGTTGTAGGGTTGCCATTCACGCCAACCTTCATAGGGATTGATTTGCTTTTCAGCCATATTCACAAACACCAGGAAATGCTGATCATTTTCACAACAATCAGCTTTTTATTTATTGAAATTGCGGTATTGCGCATATATGCAAGGGTATTCCTGGGACAACATAAAAAGAATGACCACCCTATTGCATTTCGTTCCTCATAAAAAAACCCTTCCATAAAACGGGAAGGGATAAACGAAAATATGCAAACATGGCTAGATATTCAACCCGCCACATGCACTGATTGATTGGCCGGTAATATAGCTTCCCATATCTGAGGCAAGAAACAAAGCTACATTGGCAATATCTTCTCCGCTGGCAAACCTGCCCAGTGGAATACCTGCTTTGTATTTTTCGGCCCCTTCGCCTTCTTTTAGATAACTCGTCATATCGGTTTCTACAAACCCGGGAGCAATGGCATTGCACCGGATATTGCGGCTCCCCAATTCTTTGGCTACACTTTTTGTAAATCCAATAATACCTGCTTTACTGGCCGCATAGCTACTTTGCCCTGCATTGCCCATTTCACCAATGATACTGCTCATATTAATAATACTGCCGTTTTTTGCCTTCATCATAGGCCGTATCACCTGCTTGGTCATGTTGAAGACGCTTTTCAGGTTTACCTGCATCACTTCATCCCATTGTTCGGGAGTCATACGCAGTAAAAGATTGTCTTTTGAAATGCCGGCGTTGTTTACACAGATATCTACCTGCCCAAATTCTTTGAGCACGTCATTTACAAAGGTTTCGCAGGCGGCAAAATCAGCGGCATTGCTTTTATAGCTTTTGGCATTTACTCCCAAGCCTTTTAATTTTTGTTCTAGGGCAGCGGCCTTATCTGCACTTCCGTCGCTAACATAAGTAAAAGCTACATGGGCACCCTGTTCTGCAAATTTGATGGCAATGGCTTCCCCGATACCACGTGCTGCTCCGGTTACAATGGCTACTTTTCCTTCTAATAATTTCATAAGCTGATGTTGTTCGTTGATGGATAGTTGGCAGCATATTTTCCTGCCGATGTGGGCAAAAATATAGAAAATCAGGGCAAATAAAAGATGTTGCTAAATACAAGCGGTACGAAGAATTTCTTCCACAATTTTTCTTTCATTGCTCAGGCGGGGTACTTTGTGCTGTCCGCCCACCTGGTTACGGCTGCGGAGCCATTCAGTAAAACTCCCTTTAGGTAAAACTTTCACCCGGGGCAAACCCAACGCAATGCTTTTATGGCGTTTGGCTTCATAATCACTGTTTTGGGATTTGAGTGCTTCATCCAGTTCTATCGTAAACTGTTGAAGGTCTGAAGGAGGGGTTTCAAATTCAATCAACCATTCGTGTGCACCGTTGCTGCTGTCGGAAAAATAAACAGGGGCTGCTGTATAATCGGCCACAATACAACCTGTTTTGGCAGAAGCAACGGCAATGGCCTTATCAGAATTGTCAACAATAATTTCCTCCCCAAATGCATTGATATAATGTTTGAGCCTTCCACTTACTTTCAAACGGTAAGGGTTAACCGATGTAAATGTAACGGTGTCGCCCACGAGGTACCTCCAAAGGCCGCCGGTGGTACTGATGACCAGTGCATATTGTTTACCCGTAACTACCTTATCCAGGCCTATGGTTTCGGGGTTGGGTTTTCCATATTGGTCTACCGGCATAAATTCATAAAAAACCCCATGTTCGGTAAACAACGTCATGCCATCATCATCGGGGCGTTCCTGGGCTGCAAAAAAACCTTCGCTTGCATTGTATATTTCGAGGTAATTAATGGGGGCGCCAATAATTTTTTCAAACTGCTCACGATAAGGAATAAACGAAACCCCCCCGTTGATATACAGCTCCAGGTTGGGCCACACTTCTTTAATGGATTGCTTTCCTTTGATTTCAAGGATTCTTTTTAAGAGAAGGAGGGTCCAGGTAGGCACACCTGCCAATGAGGTAACATTTTCTTCCGCTGTGATCTCGGCCAGCTTTTCAATTTTGCTTTCCCATTCATCCATGAGTGCCACACTGAGTTCTGGGGTCCTCAGCCAGTGCCCCCAAAAAGGGGTGTTTTGCATGAGAACTGCACTAAGGTCGCCATATTGAATTTCTTCATTCACCTGGTTGATCTGGTGCGAACCACCCACCACCAATCCTTTACCTGTAAGCAGGTCGCTGGAAGGGAAATTTTTGTAATAATTGGTAAGTACGTCTTTACTGGCCTGGAAATGATTTTCCTGCAGGCTCTCTTCGCTTACCGGGATGAATTTGCTTTTATCACTGGTTGTACCGCTGCTTTTTGCAAACCAGTTTACCGGGGAATTCCACAAAACATTTTCTTCGCCATCCATCATACGTTGTATAAATGGCCGAAGGTCTTCATACTCATGAATGGGGACGGCTTTCTTAAATGCTTTAACGGAGAAAAGTTGTGAGAACTGGTACTT
>JBPOHG010000303.1:0-6830 GCA_052035835.1 Bacteroidota bacterium
AAGTTCGTTACAACACTTAAAAATATCTGGAGCATAGAAGAACTGCGCAGCAAAATCATCTATACACTGATCCTGCTTTTCATCTATCGCCTCGGTTCTTTCATTGTACTTCCGGGTATCGATCCAAATAAACTCGACAACCTGCACAGCAGCACCCAGGGCGGTATGCTCGGATTGCTCGATGCATTTGTAGGAGGTGCTTTCTCAAAAGCATCCATTTTTGCGTTGGGTATCATGCCATATATCTCTGCTTCAATTTTTATGCAACTGATGACCATCCTGGTTCCTCAGATGGCTAAAATTCAGAAAGAAGGAGAAAGCGGAAGGAAAAAAATTAACCAGTGGACCCGCTACCTCACCGTACTTGTAACAGCTTTCCAGGCGGCTGCTTATATCGGTTACCTTAAAAGTCCGGGCAACGCAGAAGCATTGATCCCCGCTTATGGAAATTTCTTCTGGGTATCTACGGTAATCGTATTAACTGTGGGCACATTGTTCGTAATGTGGCTCGGCGAAAAAATCACTGATAAAGGATTGGGTAATGGTACTTCCATGATCATCATGATTGGTATCCTTGCTCGTTTGCCACAGTCATTCGGGCAGGAATGGTCTACCAGGATTGCACAACGTGGCGCCGGTGGTTTGCTCATCATGCTGGTGGAAGTCCTCTTCCTCATTGCTATCATTATGGGATTGATCATGCTGGTTCAGGGAACCAGGAGGGTGCCGGTGAATTATGCAAAACAAATTGTAGGTAACCGCCAGATTGGTGGAGCCCGTAACTTCCTCCCCCTGAAAGTAAATGCAGCGGGTGTAATGCCAATTATCTTTGCTCAGGCTATCTTGTTCCTGCCAACCATATTTACCGGGTTTACAGGCGAAGGATGGGCAAAATATTTTACCGATCATACCAACATTGTTTACATGATTGTATACTCTGTATGTGTAATCGCATTCACGTTCCTGTACACTGCGCTCATATTTAATCCAAAGCAAATGGCCGATGAATTAAAGCGCAACAATGGCTTTATCCCGGGTGTTAAACCTGGCCAGCCTACGGCAGATTATATCGGTACCATTATGGACAGGATCACATTGCCGGGCGCAGTATTGCTGGCCCTGGTGGGTATCCTCCCCGGAATATTCCAGTTGGTATTTAACATGTCTCAGGGCTTTTCTACTTTCTTCGGCGGTACTTCACTACTGATCATGGTAGGGGTAATCCTGGATACCTTACAGCAGATAGAAACACAGTTACTTATGCGCCAGTACGATGGACTTATGAGCAGCGGAAGGGTTCAAGGGCGCCAGGCTGTTGCTTCGGGCATGTAATCAATAACATACTTCAAATTTTTTATAACCCCGACGACAGCATCGTTGGGGTTTATTTTAATTTTGCATTCAGATGATCAGGTATAAAACAAAAGAGGAGATTGAAATCATGCGTGGTACCTGCCTGCTGGTAGGAAAAGCACATGCCGCAACAGCAGCGCTCCTGAAGCCGGGCATGACCACTTTACAGGTGAATAACATTGTTCACCAATTCATTCTCGATCATGGAGGTGTCCCCTCATTCCTGAATTACAATGGGTATATGGCTGCTACCTGTATTTCGATGAATGAGCAGGTGGTTCATGGCATCCCAGGTGGCCATGTGTTAAAGGAAGGTGATATCATTTCACTTGATATCGGGATTTATAAGAATGGGTTTCACGGAGATAGCGCATATACGTATGCGATAGGAGAGGTAAGTGAAGAAGTAAAAAGGCTGCTGAGGGTCACAAAAGAATCTTTATACCTGGGTATCGATAAAGCAAGAGCGGGTAACCGTATCGGTGATATTGCCAATGCTATCCAGGAGCATACCGAAAGGAAAAACGGTTATGGGGTAGTGCGGGAATTGGTAGGGCATGGATTGGGCAGGAGCCTGCATGAAGATCCCCAGGTACCTAACTATGGAAAGAAAGGGTCGGGGCCAAAGTTAAAAGAAGGCATGGTGCTTGCCATTGAACCCATGATTAATATGGGGGTGAAAGATGTATTGCATCTCAGTGACGGTTGGACGATCCTCACCAAAGACAGGAAGCCTTCGGCACATTTCGAACACGACGTATGCATCACAAAAGGCGACCCCGATATCCTCTCCTCATTTGAAGAAATTGAAGCAGCTGAAAAAGCCAATAAAGAACTCAGCTGGAGCTATGCTTAGGATATTGCCTCGTTAAAAAAACAGGCAGTTACCATACACATCATGGTGAATACAGTTTCCCATAAAACTTTACTGGTCATTGGTGGCGGTGCAGCGGGTTTTTTCTGTGCTGTAAATGCTTCCAGGCTGTATCCCGGGCTGGAAGTGGTGCTCGTAGAAAAAACGGGCAAATTGCTGAGCAAAGTAAAGGTGAGCGGTGGCGGGCGCTGCAATGTAACACATGCCTGTTTCAGTATCGCAGATATGGTGAAGCATTATCCCCGCGGGGCCTCATTCCTGAAAAAATCTTTTCATCATTTTTTTACCACAGATACTATCAATTGGTTTCAGGAACGGGGCGTAGCATTGAAGGCCGAAAAGGACGGCCGCATGTTTCCTGTTACCGATAATTCCCAAACGATCATAGAGTGCCTTCTCCATGAAGCAGGGAAATATAAGGTGGATATTCGGATGAATGCAGGAGTAAAGTCAGTTGAGCAGGCAATAGCACCGTTGGAAGGGTTGGTGGTAACTCTTGAAAATGAAAAACAGGTAAGGGCCAATTATGTATGCGTTGCCTGCGGTGGATTTCCGAAAGAACAAATGTTTAACTGGCTACTTACCCTGGGGCATACGATACAACCTCCATTGCCCTCCCTGTTTACATTCAATATGCCAGGCAACCCCATTGTTTCGCTGATGGGTATAACGGTGCAGGATGTGATGATTAAAATTGCGGGCACTAAATTCAAAGAGCAAGGGCCTGTATTGATTACCCATTGGGGATTGAGCGGCCCTGCAGTCCTGAAACTATCGGCATGGGCTGCACGAGATTTGGCTGCAGTAAATTATTCATTTGGTATCGTGATCAACTGGTTGCCTGCATATCACGAAATCTCACTCTATGAGAAAATGCAGCAGGTACGCTTTCAGCAGGCTTCCCAAAAAATCATCAACAGGAACCCCTTTTTATTACCGGCCAGGTTTTGGGAATTTGCTTTGCAACAGTGCGGAATAGACGCCGGGATCCGCTGGGCCGATCTTCCGGCAAAAGACCAGCATAAACTTTGTAAATGGCTCTGCAGCCAGGAAGTGCAGGTAAAAGGGAAGACCACCTTTAAGGAGGAGTTCGTAACCGCAGGCGGCATCAGATTAGAGGAAGTAGATGCTTCAACAATGCAGTCGAAAAAAATCCCCGGCCTTTTCTTCGCAGGAGAAATCCTGGATGTAGATGGCGTAACGGGTGGTTTTAATTTTCAAAATGCCTGGACGACGGGGTTTATCGCCGGTACAAGAGGCATAGGTACATTATTGCATCAGCAGGCAAATCAGTAACGTTTACATGCAGGTCTGTGTGTTTCGATGATCATTTAACGTCTTCTCTACATGAAATAAACTAAATTGCCGCATCGAATGAAGAAACTCGACAGGTACATATTATCTAAATACCTCAGTTCCTTTTTCTTTTGCCTGCTGCTGCTTACTGCCATCGTGGTGGTGGTAGATATCAGTGAAAAGACAGATGACTTCGTTAAGTCGAAACTCTCGGCCTGGCAGATCATCACAGATTATTATTTTGGGTTTATCCCCCGGATAGATGCCATGCTGTTCCCCCTTTTTGTTTTCATTGCGGTGATCTTCTTCACCTCTAAAATGGCTGGCCGTTCCGAAATAATTGCGATACTTAGCAGCGGGGTAAGTTTCAGGCGTTTCCTGCAACCTTATATTGTTGGGGGCACCTTTCTGGCATTGCTGTTATGGGGCGGGTATCAATACCTGGTACCAAAGGCGAATCGCAAATGGGCCGATTTTGAAAAGAATTATATTGATGTAAACAAAGCGCCCATCGCTAATGCTACTTATAAGCAAAATATTTATTTCCGCATCGACCCCAATACCTATGCCGGTATCAAAGGGTATGATACGGTTTCAAAAACAGGCTCAAATTTCTCGGTCATGCGTTTTGTAAATAACAAAATGCAATATAACCTCAGGGCCATGAGCTTCAAATGGGATACGGCAACCCGCCAATGGTCGCTTACAAATGCACTCGAGCGGCATATCGATTCTATCAATGAACGGGTTCAATTTTTTCCTCAAAAGCAAATGGCGTATTCTTTCAAGCCCCTCGATCTTCGCAAAGACGATTACCTGAAAGACCAAATGACTACACCCGACTTAAATGCCTTTATCAAATTAGAAAAAATGAGAGGGTCGGAAATGCTCAATACCTTGCTGGTAGAGCGTTACAACCGTGATGCCATACCTGCCTCGGTACTTATATTAACCATTATTGGCGCAGTACTGGCGTCCCGAAAAGTAAGGGGTGGCAGCGGGTTTCACCTGGCACTGGGAGTTGTAATTAGCGTCCTATATATCCTTTTCAGTCGTTTTTCTGTGGTATTCGCTACCAAGGGAAGTTTTACCCCTTGGCTGGCTGCCTGGGTACCCAATTTTATTTTCGGCTTGCTTGCTTTGTACCTTTACAAACGTGCCCCCAAATAAGCATAAAACTTTCTTTCAAAACTTTTGTTTAACAGCAGGGCGCAACGTAATTTTAGGTGCCCGGTTTGTCTCTGTTCATGCGGCAATATCAGCTTATAAGATCAATTTTATGATCGGGCATTATTTCACAACAACTCAAACAACATAGTTCCATTATGGGTATCATCAAAGACAGGTTTAAGGAAAAAGCCGATGCAACGGCTGCTGAAATCAAAGATTTAATCAAAGCACATGGTGATAAGAAAATCGGGGAAGTGACCCTTAGCCAAATCTACCAGGGGATGCGTGGGATGACCGGCCTTGTTACCGAAACATCATTGCTGGATGCCCAGGAAGGAATCAGGTTCAGGGGATACTCAATTCCTGAACTCAGGGAGAAGCTCCCAAAAGCACCCAATGGCTCGGAACCTTTGCCCGAAGGTTTGTTTTACCTGATGCTGGTAGGAGAGTTGCCTACCGAAGAAAATGTTCAGCACCTTACCAGTGTATGGCAGCGTAGAAGCCATGTGCCCAACCATGTGTTTGCAACGATTGAGGCATTGCCGGTGTCTACCCACCCCATGACGCAGTTTGTTGTAGCAATTATGGCGCTACAAACCGAGAGCCAGTTCTCTAAGCGTTATGCGAAAGGCATGAGCAAAAAAGATTACTGGGAAGCAGTATTTGATGATTCGATGGACCTGATTGCAAGGTTGCCCCGTATTGCTGCGTATATCTATCGCCGTAAGTATAAGAATGGTGACCATATCCAGCCGAATGGCTTGCTCGACTGGGCCGGCAATTTTGCACACATGATGGGCTACGACGATGAAACGTTTAAAGAATTGATGCGCTTGTACATGGTGATCCATGCCGATCATGAAGGAGGTAACGTTTCCGCACACACGACACATCTGGTTGGTTCTGCATTGAGTGACCCTTACCTCAGCTTTGCAGCCGGCATGAATGGTTTGGCAGGGCCGTTGCACGGATTGGCCAACCAGGAAGTTATTAAATGGATTTTTGAATTGAGGGAACAAATTGGTTCAGACGCTCCTTCCAAATCACAGATAGAAGAGTACGTAAAGAAAACTCTAAGCGATGGTAAAGTTGTACCCGGATATGGCCATGCTGTATTGCGCAAAACAGATCCACGCTTCACTGCACAAATGGAATTCGGCAAAAAGCACATGCCCGATGATCCGCTGGTTCAAACCGTTTGGAATATTTATGAAGCAGTTCCTCCGATCCTTTCTTCACTGGGTAAAATCAAAAATCCTTGGCCGAACGTGGATGCACATAGCGGCGCCCTGCTCGTACATTACGGCATGGTGGAATATGAATTCTATACAGTGCTTTTTGGTGTATCCAGGGCATTGGGTGTACTGGCCAGCTTATGTTGGGACAGGGCGTTGGGTTTCCCGCTCGAAAGGCCAAAATCTGTAACCACACAACTGGTAAAAGAATGGCTCGACGGAAAAGAAGAAATTTGGGGGGAATAATTTTTCATTTCAAAATATACTGCCCTGCATTTGCGGGGCATTTTTTTTATGCTGCTGAATATTGAGACCAATAGAATGCGCCTCCGCCCTTTTACAGAAAGAGATACAGCATTTATACAGGTATTGCTGAATACGGAAGGCTGGTTGCGGTTTATTGGCGACCGACATGTTCATGATGAAGCATCGGCATTACAGTACCTCCACAATGGCCCGTTAAAAAGTTATACAGAGAATGGATTTGGGTTGTTGTGCATGGAGTGGAAGGAAAAAGGCGAACCGGTTGGCATGAGTGGACTTATCAAACGGCCCGGGCTAGACGATATTGATATTGGTTTTGCATTGCTTCCACACTATATGGGGATAGGCCTGGCATCTGAAGCGGTGGATGCGATTCTTGCAGCACTTGCATCAAAGGCAATTGTAAATAGGGTTGTTGCCATTACCAATACCGACAATGAAGCTTCTCAACATGTACTCAAAAAGGCAGGTTTTGTATTTGAAAAATTGATAGATCTACACGGTGACACCCTGCATTTATATGCCCTCAGCTGGTAACAATAGCAAAAACTTTTTTTTTACAAAAATGGGAAAGCTAGTATATTTGCCGTCCGCACGGGGGATTAGCTCAGTTGGCTAGAGCGCTTGCATGGCATGCA
>JBPOHG010000315.1:0-7042 GCA_052035835.1 Bacteroidota bacterium
AGTATAAGCGCCTGCAGCCAACCCTGTGAAATTACCCGAAGCCTGGAAAGCGCCACCATTTAAACTGAATGTATAACCAGTACTGCCACTAGCCGTAGCAGATATTGAACCATCTGTGGCGCCGGCCCCGGATGTAGCAGTGGTTGTGGCATTCACGGTTATCGTTGGACAAGGGGTTGCGGTAACAGTAAAAGACTGTGTTTTGGCACAACCGGCCGCATCTTTTGCTCCAATGGCATAAGAACCAGCCGCCAGGCCGGTAAATGCACCGGTTGCCTGGTAAGCGCCCCCATTGATCTTATAGGTAAAACCAGAGCTACCACTAGCCGTTACAGTTATTGTACCGTTACTGGTAGTTGAACTGGATGTGGGCGTAGCTACTCCATTGATTACAATTGTTTTTCCGGCACATGGATCAGGGTTTTGCTCGGGCCCGCTCTTGCTGCACGATACAAAAATGCCTATCGAGAGTAAAAAAGCCGCAAAGATGTAAGTAAATTTTCTGGTCATACGATATGAGTTTTGTTACAAATCGTATGACATTTATATTTGGTTGCTTTTTTGAAAACTGTTTTATAAAAGCCAATGATAAAGTACAAATCCTGTAATAAGCGGTTTGTTTATTTATTAAAGTTGAATTTCAGCCCTGCCCTCATCCCCATCGAATACAGCTTTACTTTTCCCTCCCCTACGCCACCAAGCGGAATATGTACCACCGGTTCCAACAATGCCGATAAATGCCTGCCAAACCTTTTTTCCATGCCTGCTTTTAAGTGGAGTACAGCAAAGAAACTTTTATTTCCCGTGAAATCGCTCTTACCGCTGTAGGGATACCCGAAATACATGTAATCGTAATCATAGGTTTCCTTTTTCATAATATAGGATGACAACCCAGCCCCGGCATACAATTCATATGCTTTTTGCTGCAAAAAATAATATTGTACCGTAACCGGAATCTCATACACCATGCAACGGGCATCTATCTTTATCAGATTAACATTGCTGAGGTATGAACCAGGCTCAGTTTTGTAGTCACCCGGGCCAGCAAGGTATTTTTTTGCACTCGCATATAAACCCGTTTGTAGCGACCATTTATTGTTTAACCGGTATCCCAGTCCAACTCCATAAGTTGGAACCACAGGATTGTTCTTAAATGAAAATAATTTCACACTGCTAACTTCAGCACCACCGACCAATTGAACAAAAAAGCCTTTCTTGTTCTTTTGCTTTTTATCAGCATCTTTTTCTTTTGATGCCACTGCAGGGTTTGTTTCTTTTTTCAATTGCACAGAATCGGTTTCAATGTTTTTTGATACCCGATTTTTGCTAACCGTATCTTCCTTTATAGCAGGGTCTTTACCAGTGGTAACCGGGTCTGTGTTCTTAGATAGATCAAGCGATGATGGTTGGTTAGCTGCTTTTACAATTGCATCCACTTTGTTTGAATCAGGAGCATTGTTATTGCTTTCATCTCCGGAAGCAGTTCCTTTGGAAATACTTGCCTTGCTTCGGCTGTTTTGGCTGAACCTTGTTTTTTTGTTACCGGTAATGGCCAGCTGGTCGTTTTTAATACCGGAATTATATTGTTTGATGTTTGATGTGCCGGCAGTATTTACAGGAACTGGTGTTACCGGAACCTGATGCTTTACAACTGGAACCTGTTGAATTGTATTCGTGGTGGCTCCTGTTCCTGATTGGACGGATAGCAAAGCGGTTGCCGGAGCTTTTGTAGAACCTGTACCTGTCTCCGATGGCAGGTCTTGCAGATTGCCTGTTACCACTTCTTTGGAAACCTGTTCTCGCCCTGGTTCCTGGTTGCGCTCTACAGAAGACATTGGCTTATTGCCCTCAACTAATGAAACAGGTGAATGGCCCTTTTTAGAATTCCACCAGATCAGGGATCCTGCACCAAGTAACAGCACGCAACATACTGGTATTAGCCAGAGGAACGGCCTGCGCTTATCGTCCTCCTTGTTGAGCAAGGATTCCATTTTTTGCCAGGACAGATCATCATAGGGCAACTCGGTATGTTCCGCGGCTTCCCTGAAACGGTCGTCCATATGGTCATACTGCTTTTCCTTCATAATATTTGGTTGCTGATTCTTTCAGCATTTTTTGAATATTTACTCTTGCTTTTGAGAGATTAGATTTAGATGCACCCACAGAAATATTGAGCTGCCGTGCAATTTCTTCGTGCTTGTAACCATCAATTACATATAAACTGAACACCGTTCGATAAGTAGGTGACAGCCGCTGTACCAATGTGATGATTTCTTTATAAGACAACCGATCGAGCCCCGATTCCTGGTCATCGGGTTGCTGAAAATGATCTTCCCTGATTTCGGCAGGGAATTGGTTCTTTTTGTTTTTGCGGTAATGATCAATGGCCGTATGAATAAAGATGCTTTTCATCCACCCTTTTAATGAGGCTTCATACTGTTCATGTTGGGGACTAAAGGAGTGTAATTGCCTGAATATTTTTAAAAAACCATCGTTGACTACTTCCACTACATCTTCATCTATCGAACAATAGCGCATACAAATAGCTGTTGAGAAGCCATAGTACATTTTATAGAATGTCTTCTGGCTGTCCCTTTTTGCCTGAATGCAACCCTGAACGATATCCTGTACGCTTTCGGTTTCTTGCAAAAAAATGCAGGTTTTGTGGTGAATCGTTTCAGGAGGCAGTATGGTTGCCTCCCGGTATTAATATACGAAAAAAGCCGGTCAGTTTACAACTGCACCGGCTTCAAAAAAATCTGAACTGTTTATTTTTTGCCCATCATCCCCATTCCAGGCATTCGCCCCATGGGCATCTTATTCATCATTTTCATCATATCCTTCATTTGTTCGAACTGTTTGATAAACTGGTTCACTTCAGCAATTTCCTTTCCACTTCCTTTTGCGATCCTTTGTTTTCTGCTTGGGTTGATCACATCCGGATTGCGCCTTTCTTCCATGGTCATGGAATTAATCATCGCTTCTATTCCTTTAAATGCGTCGTCGTTGATGTCTAAGTCTTTGATCTGCTTTCCAACACCGGGTATCATACCCATCAGGTCTTTGAGGTTCCCCATTTTCTTGATTTGTTGAAGCTGGGTTTTAAAATCCTCAAAATCGAATTGGTTCTTCCTGATTTTCTTTTCGAGCTTGGCTGCTTCTGCTGCATCAAATTGTTCCTGTGCTTTTTCAACCAAACTTACGATATCGCCCATTCCCAGGATACGTTGGGCCATCCGCTCTGGATAAAACACATCGAGTGTTTCCATTTTTTCTCCACTGCTGCTAAACTTGATCGGTTTGTTAACCGTGTATTTAATAGACAATGCAGCACCACCCCTTGTATCGCCATCCAGTTTGGTTAACACCACACCGCTGAAATCGAGGCGTTCGTTAAACGCGGCAGCTGTATTCACCGCATCCTGCCCGGTCATACTATCAACCACAAAAAGAATTTCCTGTGGTTGTACGGCAGCTTTGATATTGGCCACCTCGGTCATCATCACTTCATCTACCGCCAAGCGGCCGGCAGTATCTATGATGATCACATTCTTATTTTTTGCTTTTGCTTCCTTAATGGCATTTTGTGCAATAGCAACTGCGTCTTTGTTTTCCCGCTCACTGTAAACATCCACGCCTATCTGGCTGCCCAACACTTCCAATTGGTCAATCGCAGCCGGGCGATAAATATCACCCGCTACCAGCAATGGCGATTTACCCTTTTTGGTTTTGAGGTAGTTGGCCAGTTTACCGCTAAATGTAGTTTTACCACTTCCCTGCAAGCCGGCAATCAGGATGATGGCGGGGGCTCCTGTGATATTAAATTCACTCTCCCTGCCGCCCATTAATTCTGTAAGTTCGTCTTGTACGATCTTAACCATTTGCTGGCCGGGATTCACCGACAAAAGCACTTTAGCACCAATGGCTTTCTCTTTAACCTTGTCTGTAAATTCTTTCGCGATCTTATAATTCACATCGGCATCCACCAATGCACGGCGGATATCTTTGAGGGTATTTGCTACATTGAGATCGGTGATACGGCCTTCACCCTTAATATTTTTAAACGCACTTTCTAAACGTTCACTCAGGTTTTGAAACATGTTATCAATAATTTACTGCTAATGCTGATTTAATAATTTTCTCCGGGTTAGCTATCAGATGCTAAAAGCAGTTTGCAGGATTTCTGCCTGTTCTTTAGCATGAATTTTCGCATATCCGGTAGCGGTAGCTGCACTGGCTTGCCTGCTCACGATATAAAAATTAATATTTTTAAGGTTCATACGCAGGAAAGTAGCAGCCCCCATATTAAGTGGTTCTTCCTGTACCCAATACCAGATGGCTTTCCCATATTTTTTATACAACCCATCCAGTTGGTTTTGTGGCAACGGGTATAATTGTTCAATGCGTACAATGGCGATATCATCCCGGCCTTCTTTCTGCTTTTTCTCTTCTAAATCGAAATAAATTTTACCACTGCACATCAATACTTTCTTTACCGATCCGGCGTCTGCAACTGTTGCATCATCCATCACTTCACGGAAACCCCCACTGGTAAATTCCTGTATATTACTATAACTTCCTGCGTGGCGAAGATTTGCCTTCGGGGTAAATTCAATCAATGGCTTCCTGAATGGCCAGGCGAGTTGCCTGCGGAGCGCATGGAAGAAATTAGCTGCTGTTGTGATATTGGTAACCACCATATTCAACTCGGCGCATTGCTGCAGGAACCGTTCCATACGGGCACTGCTATGTTCGGGGCCCTGCCCTTCATAACCATGTGGCAGCAACATAACGACCCCGTTCATACGCTGCCATTTGGTTTCGGCACCAGCAATAAACTGATCAATGATAATTTGTGCGCCATTGCAAAAATCCCCGAATTGTGCTTCCCACAAAACAAGGGCATGTGGATTGGCGAGGGCATACCCATATTCGAAACCGAGTACCGCATATTCACTGAGGAGTGAATTGTAAATCCTGAAACGTGACTGGTCTTTAGAAAAACTTCCCAACCTGTTGTACTCGTTATTGTTTGTTTCATCAAATAAAATTGCATGGCGGTGGCTGAAAGTGCCCCGCTTCACGTCCTGCCCGCTCATACGAACATCCTGCCCTTCTCTCAATAAGCTGGCATATGCCATGAGTTCTGCGGTTGCCCAATCAATTTTCTGCTGGTCGTTGAAAATTTTTACTTTATCCTGAATCAGCTTCTCCACTTTTTTCAATGGTTTGAAGTCTGCAGGCCATTTCATCAGTTCATTGAATATTTCTTTCACCTCTGATTCTTTAATGGCGGTGACCGGGGACGCATTGAAATCATCCGCCGTGGCTTTTCGAAGGCTTTGCCACCATTTCTCGGGTTTTTGGTAGGTATAAGGAAGTGGGTTTTGCTTTACTTCGTCTAGCCGGTCCTGTAACTCTTTGAGGAACTGTTGTTCCATTTCCTTTGCCAGCGCTTTGGCATCGGGTTCACCGTTTTCAATCAGGAATTGCGTGTATACTTCGCGTGGATTCAGGTGTTTGTCTATGATGGCATACAGTTGTGGTTGCGTAAACTTGGGCTCGTCGCCTTCGTTGTGCCCGTGCCGCCTGTAACAAACCATATCAATAAAAATATCGCTGTTGAATTCCTGGCGGTAGCGGGTTGCAATTTCTGCTACTTTCACCACCGCTTCGGGGTCGTCTCCGTTCACGTGAAATACCGGCGCCTGCACCAATGCTGCTATGGAAGTACAATAGTTGGAGCTGCGTGCGTCATCAAAATCGGTGGTAAAACCAATTTGGTTATTGATCACGAAATGAATGGTACCGCCTGTATAATACCCTTTCAGTTTACTCATCTGCAACACTTCATAAACAATGCCCTGTCCTGCTACAGAAGCATCCCCGTGGATGAGGATGGGAAGTATTTTATCGAAATCACTTTCGTACAGCACATCGGCTTTGCTGCGGGCAAATCCAACAACGAGTGGGTCTACGGCTTCTAGATGTGAGGGATTGGGGCTTAGTTTGAGGTGCATTTTTTTTCCTGATGCAGTATCCACATCACTACTAAACCCGAGGTGGTATTTCACATCCCCTGAACCCATTGTGGTATCGGGTACTGCACTCCCTTCAAACTCATTGAAAATTTGGGCATAGGTTTTACCGAGGATATTGGCCAAAACATTGAGCCTTCCCCGGTGTGCCATACCTATTACTACTTCCTGCACATTGTTTTCTGCAGCTGTATCGAGTATGGCATCAAGTGCAGCGATGGTAGTTTCTCCGCCTTCGAGGCTAAACCTTTTTTGCCCGATATACTTGGTATGCAGGAATTTCTCGAACATGACCCCTTCGTTCAGTTTTTGAAGGATCCTTCTTTTTTGTGGAAGTGGAACGGGTTGTTGCATGGTTTGCTCTACAGCGTTTGCCAGCCAGGCTGCTTTACTTGTATCGTTGATGTAATCGAATTCTACCCCTACATGTTGTGTATAACATTTCTGAAGATGGCTAAGGATATTCCGGAGGCTGGTTTTCCCTAATCCGGTAAATTTTCCGGCCTCAAATTCGGTATCGAAATCTGAATCTGCCAAACCAAAGTGGCTGAGTTCGAGATTGGCATTGCGGTCTTTTCTTTCCCGGATGGGGTTGGTTTTGGCAACCAGGTGGCCGTTTTTGCGATATGCCTGTATCAGTTGGTAAACGGCAAACTCTTTATCTAACTGCCCGGGAGCTGCCAACACCTGTACGCCGGGCTTGGCGGGGGCGGATGGCAATCCTGAACTGATGGCAAAATCGAAGCCCTCAAAAAACTTACGCAATTCATTATCAACACTTTGCGGATCGGCTAAAAAATCATTGTACATATTTTCGATGTATCCGGGATGCGCATTGGTAATGTATTGAAAGTCCTTCATTGTACCGGTTAAATTGAGATAATGAGATATTAAATGAATAAAAGTGGCTGCAAATATCGGCTTAAAATACAAGAAATTAGCTACGATGGGGCAAAAAATAAGGGCATACCACGGATGGTTTTTAGAGATTGTTTTTAAAAAAA
>JBPOHG010000279.1:0-1531 GCA_052035835.1 Bacteroidota bacterium
GGGGAAAAGTGACGCAATAAAAATAATCACCGGCAATATAACCACGAGGTATATGCCGGTTTTTTTATCGGGGCAATATGCATTATAACAGGAAGTATAGAGTATATAAGTTTTAATGCTATACGCTACAAGGATCCCTGCCACAAACAACTGCACCCTTTTGGCCCAAATGCGTGGCAAAAAAAGAAGCACAATAGAAACGAGGCTAAAAAAAACGAGGTATTTACCCGGGGTTCCATAGGTATTCTTATGAGAATAAAAACCGGTGAAATCCCTTTGCACATCGGCATGGTACGTCCAGGGTAGAAATGCAGCAACCATGAGTGCTATACAAGCTGCCAATCCGATCCATTTACTGTATTTCATATAATAAAAAAGCCTATAAGTTATCTTATAGGCCTGTTTGAGGTCCCTAGCGGATTCGAACCGCTGTAGAAGCTTTTGCAGAGCTGTGCCTAGCCACTCGGCCAAAGGACCAAAAATGAAACAATTGATGCTGTTTCAATTTAGTGATGCAAAATAAAGTAATTTTATCAATATTCTCCATAAAATAGCACAGGTTCTTATTGAAAAGATTTAAAAACAGCAACTTATGAGTACGATTGCAGCATCCGAACTGATCATTAACAACCGGGGTGCCATTTATCATTTAAACTGCAGGCCAGAAGAAATAGCAGGTACGGTTATCACAGTAGGCGACCCCGACCGGGTAAAAGAAGTTAGCAAATATTTCGACAGGATTGAATTTCAGAACCATCACCGGGAATTCATCACGCATACCGGCTACATAGGCAAGAAGCGGCTCACGGTAACGAGTACAGGTATTGGCCCCGATAATATTGATATTGTGATCAATGAACTGGATGCGCTGGCCAATATCGATCTCCAAACAAGGACCATTAAAGAAGCCCTCACTTCGTTCCATATCATTCGGGTTGGAACCAGTGGGTCACTGCAAAGAGAAATCCCAGTAGACAGTTTTGTTGCCAGTACACATGGCTTGGGGATTGATAACCTGCTGAATTTTTACCAACAGCACAACAATGAAGAAGAAAAGCAGATCCTGCATGCCTTCAATACCCATACCCAATTACACCAGGGGATTTCTGCTCCTTATATCAATGGGGCAGGCATGCAATTGCTCAAAGAATTTGTGCATGGTTACCATCAGGGAATTACCGTAACATGTCCGGGTTTTTATGGCCCACAAGGAAGGGTTTTGCGCATGGGGCTGGCACATCCACAATTGATAGACAGGCTTACCAGTTTTTCCTTTGGCAATCACCGCATCAGTAATTTTGAAATGGAAACATCTGCCATCTATGGTATGGGTAAAATACTCGGCCATCATTGCCTTTCGCTGAGTGCCATTGTTGCCAACCGTATTAGCAAAGAATTCAGTAAAGATGGAAATGCAGCTGTTGAAAACCTGATCAAAAAAACCTTAGAAATTATTTCAGACCGCATCTCATGATCATACAGTTTTATAAATACCAGGGAACAGGAAATGATTTTGTGATCCTCGACAACC
>JBPOHG010000114.1:0-7076 GCA_052035835.1 Bacteroidota bacterium
AACTGCAAATGTTTTTGTTATTGTGACATTCTTGTTTGCGACAGCTTTTTCGAATGGGTATACCTGCCCGTTAATACTTGCAGAAGCCATTGAAATATCCAACGCCGCCCTGTTATTTAGGGTAACCGTAACCGACATACTGTCTCCCAGGATAGCATGAGGCGATGAAGCTATGGCTTCCATAAAAAGGGCACTGCACTGGCCGATGACCTGCGCCAACTGACCAAGTTTATATTCCTTCCAGTAACTGGCAGGCAATGCATTGATATCTTTATACAATTCTACCAGTCTTTTCACCGAAGCTGCAGGATTGGATGGGTTGAATGCAAGTTCAATTTCTTTTATAGACTTATTGATCTGCGGATAACCGACCCTCGACCAACTGGTTTCAACATCATCCATTAATCGGTTGGCCGGTTTGCTACCCCTGATGGTTTCAAAATACTCCAATACAGCCCCCCTTTGTGCTGGCACACCAAAACCCTGGCTGCGGTGCTGGCTACGGCTGAGAGCAGCTATCTCCCCATAGCTTTTCCCGAGCAATGGATTGAAACCACCCACATCTACCTTGAATTGCGACTCTTTCTGTGTATTATTATTACCAAAATTAAAGGTGTTCCATAACAAACGCACCGGCTTCCAAACTGTTACGCCTTCTTTTAACTGTGATGGAAACCTAGATGCATCCCCTGCCGCTTCAAAAGCCTCACGGGCGAGTATAGCCGAAGCGGTGTGGTGCCCATGCCCACCCTCCCCGGTTTCGGGAAAACGGCAGATGATGATATCGGGCCTGAACTTCCTGATCACCCAAACTACATCACTGAGAACTTTGTCATGCCCCCAGATCTTCACTGCTTCTTCGGGGCTCTTGCTATAACCAAAATCATACGCCCTGGAAAAAAACTGTTCTGCACCATCTACCCTGCGTGCGGCCAGCAATTCCTGCGTACGTATAAGTCCGAGGTCGACCCCCTGTTCATCTCCAATAAGATTTTGTCCGCCATCCCCGCGGGTAAGGCTCAGGTAACCTGTGCGGTAACACGCTTCATTTGCCAGGTACCCAAGCAAGCGTGTATTTTCATCGTCGGGATGAGCGGCTATATAAAGCACGGAACCCAGGACATTCAATTTTTTAATTTGCAATAATATTTGACCCGGGTTAAGGCTTTCCGTTTGCGCTTTGCTATGTTCTGGTGCACATATACTTCCCAAAAAGAAGATGGCTATAAGGAAATTTGAATGTATCATCCCGCATACCCTTTTTTTATTCATCATGTGTTTTTGAAAGAATCTGATCATTTGGTAAATGTAAATGATAATAAAACCAGTGCCTCCGCCATTTAAATAAAAATGAAATTATTAAAAACTATTCCTTCGGCTAATAAATTTTAGATTTGATGATGGTTTACAGGAATCTGACCAACCTATCCTTTCTAATTACATTTCTTTTATCGATCCTTCTTGGGACAGGTTATGCGCAACACCAAGATGGAAGTGGAATTACTCGCAAGTCCATTCGTTGCAAGAAAGCAGCCGTTGTTTCGGCCCATCCGCTGGCAAGTGAAGCCGGGGTAAAAATGTTGAAAAAAGGGGGCAATGCCTTTGATGCTGCGATTGCAACCCAATTGGCATTGGCAGTAGTTTATCCAGGCGCTGGCAACCTGGGAGGAGGCGGTTTCCTCCTGGCCCATCGCTCAAACGGAGAGCAAATTTTTCTCGATTACAGGGAAACTGCACCCGGTTCGGCATCAAAAGATATGTACCTCGACAGTTCAGGGATTCCTATTAAAGGGCTATCACAAAATGGGCCTTTGGCATCCGGGGTACCAGGAACGGTTGCGGGATTGTTTGCCACTTTACCCTATGCCAAGCTGCCTTTCAGGACATTGGCAGCACCTGCTATCCATTTGGCAAAAAAGGGGTTTCGGATTAATGCAGCACAGGCACAGGCTTTTAACAATGACCGGCAATTATTTCTACAACGAAACAGGTTACCCATTGCATTTGTAAAAGACAGTCTTTGGAAAGCAGGAGACTTGTTAATTCAAACCGAACTCGCCAATACCATTGAAAGAATTGTACGACACGGCGCCGATGAGTTTTACAAAGGTAAAACGGCCAGGTTCATCGTTGCTGAAATGCAAGCTGGCAATGGCATTATCACATTCAAAGACCTAGAATCATACCAGGTAAAAAAAAGGGAGCCGATTGATTTTTTGTACAAAGGGCACCGGGTGCTGAGTGCCCCGCTTCCCAGCAGTGGGGGCATTATTTTACAACAGCTCCTTACAATGTGTGCAACACGCAACCTTCCTTCCATGGGCTTTCATAGTACAGCGGCTATACATTGTATGGTGGAAGCAGAACGGAGGGCTTATGCCGACAGGGCGAGTTATTTAGGCGACCCTGATTATGTAAAAGTACCGGTAAAGCAGCTTACAGATTCTACTTACTTACAGCAACGAATAAACGATATTATTCCAGGCTTGGCCGGAAGCAGTAACAAGACAAAAGCCGGTGGTTTCCCCGAAAGTGAGGAGACGACCCATATCAGCATCTTCGACCCATATGGGAACGCCATTGCCATTACGACTACACTCAACGACCATTTTGGAAACAGAACCGTGGTATCTGGCGCTGGTTTCCTGCTGAACAATGAAATGGATGATTTCAGTATCAAAGAAGGCTATGCGAACTTGTACGGTGTTACCGGGTCGGCGGCTAATGCTATCAGTGCGGGCAAAAGAATGCTGAGCAGCATGACCCCAACCATTGTATTAAAAGGCAAAAGGCCGGTAATAATCGTAGGATCACCGGGTGGCTCTACCATACCAACAACTGTATTTCAGACCCTTGTGAACCTGATAGATTTTAAACTGAAGCCCGGGGATGCCGTGAACCTACCCAAATTCCATCACCAATGGCTACCCGATGAAATTTACGTAGAGCCCGATTTTCTGCCATCCCTTTCTGATTCCCTTGCAGCTATGGGGTATAAAATCAAGCCGAGGGGCCCCATTGGCAGAACAGAATTGATCTGTATCAGTTACCAGCCCTTGATTCAAATCAATGCGGTGGCCGACAAACGGGGCGATGATGCTGCATGTGGGTATTAAAAGCTGTTAAGCATTTTCAAAAACTATTAAAAATCACTCAGTTAATTTGCCTGTACACGCCGATTGGTTATTTTTACGGATAATTTTTTAAGCTGCGGAAATTTCTTAAAATATCATCCCGGGTGCTGCTCGTACTTATCCTGCTCCTGTTGCTGTTGTACGGGCTCTTACACCTATCCCCGGTTCAAACCTGGCTGGTTAATAAAATTGGTAGCCGGCTATCTGAGAAACTGCATACAAAAGTGAGTATCAAAAAGGTTGATTTTTCCTTTTTCGATAAACTCGAATTGCAGGGTCTTATGATCGAAGACAGGCAACAGGACACTTTGTTGTATGCCCGTGAAGCCCAGGTGAACATCAATGACTGGTTCTTTGTAAAAGATAAAATCATTTTGAAGTACGTAGGACTGGAAGATGCTGTTGTAAATATGAAGCGTACAGATTCGGTGTGGAATCACCAATTCATCCTCGATTACTTCAGCAGCCCTTCTTCTGGGAACAATAAAAAAGGGGGAATGGAATTTGATTTTAAAGAAGCGAAGTTTAAGAATATTCGTTTCAATAAAATAGACCAATGGGTTGGGCAGGACATGATTGTTTCTGCAGGCAATGTGGATTTACAAATGGAAAAAGCAGACCTGGTGAGCCAGGAACTTATCATTCGAAAACTCGAACTCGACAGGCCCTATTTCTCTCAATCGAATTATACAGGGAAAAGGCCGCCTTCTATATCTACGAGCCCCATTGTTGCCGCAACAGTAACTGCTGCTACATCATCTGCTAACAGCAAGGGATGGGTGCTTTCTGTAAATGATATGACCATCCGTAATGGTACTTTCAGGAATGAAAAAGAAACAGACCGGCCGCCTTACTCCGACCGTTTCGATGGCCAGCATTTACTTTTTACTGAAATCAATGCCGATTTCAAGAATGTACAATGGAAAGCTGATGCGCTCAAAGCCAGTTTATCCATATCTACCAATGAAAGAAGCGGGCTTCAGGTAAAGAAACTTGCTGCTGATGTAACTTTTACCGGTTCGCTGATGGAATTCAACAACCTTGATCTGATCCTCAACAAAAGCCATCTCAGGAATTATTATGCGATGCATTTTGAATCGTTTAACCGCGATATGAATAATTTTATCAGCAACGTTTTAATGGAAGGGCGCTTCAGGGACAGCGAGATCAACAGCGATGATATTGCCTTATTTGCACCTGCCCTGAAGGACTGGAAAAAGACATTTCAATTGGATGGCAATGCAAAGGGCACCGTTGAAAACTTCATGGTAAAAGACCTTACCCTAAAAAGTGGCAATACATCTTTGAACGGCCAGTTAGCCATGCGTGGGCTACCTGATATCAACAGTACATTCATTGATTATAAATCGGGGGGCTCTTACACCAATTATGAAGACCTGGCTACGCTGGTCCCAACCTTGAGAAAAGTAAAACAACCTCAGCTCAGCAAACTGGGGAATATATATTTCAAAGGGAATTTTACAGGATTTACAAATGATTTCGTGGCTTATGGAACCATCGCTTCCAATATGGGGACCATAGTTGCAGATCTGAATATGAAAATCCCCGACAATGGGGATCCAATGTATTCTGGAAAGATCATTACAGATCATTTCAAACTGGGACAGTTTACCAACAGCAAACAGGTGGGGGATATATCATTGAATGGCACGATCAGGGGAAGCGGCTTTTCTTTAAAAGACCTGAAAGCCAGGTTTGATGGGCATATCCCCCAAATGGAATTCAATGGGTATAATTTCAGGCAAATCAATGCAAGCGGTGATTTTGTAAATGAAAAATTTTCGGGCCACTTAACGATAGACGACCCCAACCTGAAAGTGAACCGAATGGATGGGACACTTAGTTTATCAGGAAAGGAAATTGCCTTTAACCTCAATGCAGATCTCCAACATGCCAACCTGAAAAATATACGGTTTAGTAAAGAAAACCTGTCGTTATCGGGATTGTTTAGCCTCAACTTTACGGGCAACAATATCGACAACTTCCTGGGTACGGCAAGAATTTATGACGCCCGCTTGCAACACGACAGTACTGCTCTTTCTTTTGATTCGCTCACGTTAAGTTCTGCAATTATAGATGGCAGGAAAACATTGGCCCTTAAATCAAATGAAATAGACGCTTCAGTATCTGGGCAATTCAAGATCCTTGAGTTACCCGATGCCTTTAAAGTGTTCCTGAGCCAATACTACCCTACCTACATTAAAAAACCAACTTACTGGGTAAACAACCAGGATTTTACTTTTAATATCAATACTAAAGAAGCTGAAGCTTATATCAAACTATTTGATAAAAGGCTGAGCGGCTTCAACAATTCATCTATCAATGGAAGCCTTAACCTGGCCAATTACCATTTAAACGTACTGGCAGATGTGCCTTTCTTTGGCTATGATGGAAAAACATTCAGCAATGTAAAATTGCAAGGTAACGGTAACCGAGACACGCTCACAACCGATATCACTGTTGATGACATTGCCCTTTCCGACAGCTTGCATTTCCCGGGAACACAACTCCTCCTGAAGTCGAGCAATGACGTTTCAGATATCCATCTGAAAACCAGTGCCGGCAAAACACTCAATGATGCAGAATTAAATGCGAGCGTACAAAGCCTTGCAGATGGCGTTAAGATCCATTTTTCCCCATCTTCTTTTATCATCAACGATAAAAAATGGCTGCTGGAGAAAGATGGCGAACTTTCCATACGAAAACGTTATATAGACGCCAGTGAAATCAGGTTTGTACACGACAACCAGCAAATCGTTTTATCAACAGAAATGGACGAACTTACCGACCAGGTTCATATCGTTGCGAAACTTAAAGATATCAACCTTGAAGATTTTGCGCCCTTTGCTTTCAAGAAACCAGCATTAAAAGGGATGTTAACAGGTACGGCTACACTAAGAGACCCTTTTGGTAAAATATCAATTGATTTCAATGGAAAGGCAGACAGCCTGGAACTGGACAATCAATACATTGGCAACATTTCCCTGAATGCAAATGCCAATACCGTTACGGGGCTTATTCAGTACAGTGCAGGCACACAACCAGAAGATACCACGAATATTTTCTCATTACAGGGGACTTTTAATTACAAAGACTCTTCCGAAAACCAACTCAATGCAAACCTGGCAGCTGAGAAAATACAATTATCGGTTCTCGAACCATACCTGGGTACAATTTTCAGTAAAATGGATGGAACTGCCTTTACCAACATCACTGTTTCAGGCGGCCCATCGCACCGCTATATTACTGGAAGGGCCATGCTGAAAAACGCAGCATTGAAAATTGCCTATACCCAATGCCGTTATTTCATAGACAGCGCCCTGATCAAATTCGACAAAGACCTGATCAATCTTGGCGCCATCCGGCTAAAGGATAGCAGTGCGAATACAGGTACGCTTACCGGCAAAATCGGCCATGTGTTTTTCGACAAACTCATGTTCGATAATGTACAACTCGAAACAGCAAAGCTTGCTTTACTCAATACGACACAAAAAGACAACAGCCAGTTTTATGGCAACGTTATTGGAAGGGCAAAGATGCAAATCAATGGCCCTACGACCAATCTCCGAATGAATATTGAAGGAGAACCCAGCATTTTAGACAGCAGCCATATTTATTTGCCTACAGGATCGGGCAAAGAAAGCAATGCGGCGGATTATATTGAATTTGTGCAGTTTGGATCCCAGATGGAAGACGTAAAAGTATCACAGAGCACCAACCTGATAGTTACACTCAGAGTAAAAGCAAATCCCGCATGTAAGGTTGATGTGATTTTAGATGAGGAAACCAATGATATCATCAAAGGCCAGGGGAACGGTACCTTAGATATACGGGTTGGAAATAAAGAGCCCCTCACCATCCGGGGGAATTATGAGTTAACCAAAGGGGAATACACTTTTAACTTTCAAACCTTCTTTAAAA
>JBPOHG010000038.1:0-8595 GCA_052035835.1 Bacteroidota bacterium
ATTTTAAAATGCAGCTCCCCAAAACAACCGGCCCCGAAATGTTTAGCCTTTCCTATTTGGAAAAATGCATAGAACAAAACAACCCCACAGGAATACTTTCGGCAGACGTTATGGCTACGCTCAACAGGTTAACCGGAGAAAGCATTGTGCAGGCTATCAATGCAGCCACAAAAAACAGTAAGCAGCTACGCATACTAGTGAGTGGGGGTGGCTGCCACAACCCATTGCTGATGTCTTACCTAAAAAATGCACTGCCAAATGCAATGGTTCAAAACCTTGTCGAAACCGGAATAAACCCCGATGCAAAAGAAGCAATACTGTTTGCATTGCTTGCCAACGAAACTGTAGCAGGGGATCTGAGTGTTTTTGGGAAAGGAGCCGTTGGCTTTCCTGCCATATCGATGGGGAAAATCAGTTTCCCAGGTTAATTATCCGGCTGAGATTCTGCATAGGATTTGAGGTTTTCCAAAGCCTCCTGGTATCCGGGCCCCGCCATCTGGTCATAAAAGATACCGGCAAATTTTTCCCAGGGATACCATTTCAAAGTAGAGACCGTCCGCCACTCTACCTGCAACCCCATGCTATCACGGATGGGCACCATGCTGATAAAATTATCAATATCGTTTTCCCCTTTTCGTTGAAGTGTAAAACGCAACTGTGTACTATCACTGCCAGTAACGGTTAAACGATTTTCTTTTCCGTTCATTGTCCAGGAAGCACCTGTTCCGTTATTTGTAATTTGCATCCCTGTATTTGGAGCTTTGAAAACAGGGTGCCAGTGTTTCCATTGATTGAGCTGCATCACTGCGGTAGCCAGGGTTGTACGGCTGCTTTGTACCATCACCGTATTGGCCGTCATCACTGTTGAAGGCATCAGCAACGACACCAGGGTAATCAATAAAAACAACCCGGCGAGCACAAACACAAACCCTTTCAGCATTTTCATATTATTCCCATTTAAATACTTTCACTGCGATGGCATACACGACAACTCCCCAAAGCAAGAGTATACCGATTTCCATCCGTACATTCCAAAGGTTTTGACCTTCAAAAGCCACTTTTCGCATCGCTTCATTGAGATAAGTTAATGGCAGCGCTTTTGAAATCGGTTGCAACCATTTTGGAAATGCATCTATTGAAAAAAAAGTGCCCCCCAATAAAAACTGGGGCAGTGTGATCAAATTGGCAAAGGGCGGGATAGAACTGTCGCTGGTAGCAAGTCCGCTCACAATGAATCCAAAACCCATAAACACCAGCAAACCAATAAAACTCAGCACCAGCATTTCCATAAAAGTGCGAACATGGTGCACCAGCGTAAACTCAAAGAAATAATAACCAGCCAGGATAATCACAACAGCCGTGATCATCTGAAAAATAACCCTGCTGAGGCCTTCTCCCAAAATGATATGGGTACGGCTGATGGGAGTAGCAAAAAATCGTTTCAGTACCAATGTATTCCTAAGATTGAAAAACATAAATGCCACCCCAAAAACTCCCGAACTTAACAATGAAAAACCAAGCTGCCCCGGTAAAATAAAATCAATTGTTTTGTATTGCCTGATCTCCCGGATATCACGCTGTTGGTTAAAATCGAACCGGGCAAAACTTGGCCGTTCCCGGTACATTTCATTGCTGATAAGGTTGATCCGGTTTTCTATCATAGCTTTTAAACCCGGCCATTTGTCGTTGCTGGATGTAGTGCTTTGTAAGCTTACTTCATAAGGAGAACCAGCGCCGGAAGTTTTACGGATATCCACTATGCCTGCAATCCTGCCTTTCTTCAAATCCTCCTCCATTTCATCCTTTGAAGTATACTGAATTATTTTTACGCCTTTGGTTTCAACGATTGCTTTATACAATGCATTGCTGGTATCGGCACCGGCCGCCATCACCAACTTAAAAGATTGCCGTCCACCACTGTTGCCTACAAACCCAAACACCAGGATAAAAATGAATGGGAACACAAAACTAAAAATAACAGCCGAAGGGCTCCTTGAAATAGCACGCAGGCTCGCTTTTGTAATCGCCCACATTGCTTTAAACTGACTATATTGCATGTACCTGGATAGAATTGGAGGCTGTAAAGCTAATTGAAAAAGATGAATCATCTCACAGAACGAAAAAGCAGCCTGTTTCAATGAGTGATTCTTCATTGGTTATGCCATTCAGGAAATATGCATGAAACACACAATTTACCTGCTGCTCGGCAGCAATATCGGGGCATCGGAACAGCACCTGCGAAAAGCGGTACAATTGATAGAAAAAAAAATTGGAGCCGTGCTGCGGTCATCATCGCTGTACCGTACGGCTGCCTGGGGAAAAACAGACCAACCCGATTTTATAAACCAGGTAATTATTTGCGAAACATCCCTGGAACCTTCCGCTAGCATGCAACGCATTCTTGCCATTGAAGAAGAAATGGGCAGGGTACGAACTCAAAAAAATGCGCCACGGATCATAGATATAGATATTCTTTTGTTTGGCAAGATGATCATTCAAACCCCATTGCTCACCGTTCCCCATCCGCTGATGCAGGAGAGAAATTTTGTTCTGGTACCAATGAATGAGCTCTCCCCCAACCTTCGGCACCCTGTTTTGCAGCAAACCATTCACCAATTGATGCTGGCTTGCAGCGACCGGCTGGCTGTGAAAAAAAATTAATGCCGCTTTATTCCTTTCCACTTATTTTGCAGCCGAAATGAAGTACAATTTTGTTACGATTGAAGGGAATATCGGAGCCGGAAAAACCACCCTTGCACACATCCTCAGCAAAAAATACAATGGCAGGCTCATCCTGGAAGAATTTGCCGACAACCCGTTTCTTCCAAAATTTTATGAAAGCCCGGAACAATATGCGTTCCCATTGGAATTGTTTTTCATGGCCGAACGATATAAGCAATTAAAAGAATTGCTGCAAACAAAAGACCTGTTTCAAAGCGTTACCATTTCCGATTACTTATTTACCAAATGCCTGTTGTTTGCGAAAGTGAACCTCCCGGATGAAGAATTCAGGCTTTACCAGAAATTGTTTGAAATCATCAATCCGCAAATTGTTCAGCCCGAAATCCTGGTATACCTGCACAGCCCCGTGAATAAATTACAGGAAAACATCCGAAAGCGCAACCGTGAGTATGAGCAGTCGATTCCCAACGATTACCTGTTTACATTACAGGAAACGTATACACAATATATCAAGCAGCATAATATTAAAACATTGTTTGTTGATGCCTCCAATGCCGATTTCCTGGGAAATGATGCGCATGTACAGATTATTATGGATGCACTCGACAAAGAATATGATGGTGGCCAGCACTATATTTCGCTTCCCTGATGTGTAAATAGAAAATGAATGTATCATTGATAAATTATATCCTCGTTTTTGTCAAGCTTCAATCAGCATAAAAATCCATACGCGGCGCTTAAAATCCCCGAATTCAGGTTTTTCATTACCGGGCGGTTCATATTTATCATGGGTTTGCGCATGACCGGCACCGTTATGGGCTGGTGGATTTACCTGCTTACCAAGAGCACCCTTGCCCTGGGCCTCGTGGGGCTTTCGGAAGTAATCCCCGCATTATCACTTGCTTTGTATGCCGGGCATTATATCGACTTAAACGAAAAACGAAGGCTGTTGCTGAAATGTATCCTCTTGTACATGGGTTGTATTGTGTTGTTGATTTTGCTTTCTTCCGGAAAAACAAGCGAAATGCTGAGTCCGTGGACAGTCGCCATTTTAATTTTCTCCGTCATTGCAGCTACCGGTGCCATCAGGGCATTTTCTGGCCCCACTTTTTCTGCAATGATATCGCAGGTAGTACCAAAGGAAATGCTGCCTTCTGCTGCCGCCATCAGCTCTGCCACCTGGCTGGTGGGCTCCATTATTGGACATGCATTGGGAGGTTTTTGTATTGCCTGGATGGGCATCCACCATACTTTTTTTGTGATCCTTGCTTTTGTGGTTGCAGGCTATATCCTGCTCACCAATTTACGTCCCAAGCCTGTATTGGTTACCGTTAGTAAAAAAACATGGCAAAGCGTGAAAGAAGGCATAGAATATGTTTTCAAAACCAAGGAAATACTCGGCGCCCTTTCGCTCGACCTCTTTGCAGTATTGTTTGGAGGGGCCGTGGCCATGGTACCGGTGTTTGCGCTAGACATCCTGAAGATTGGCCCAACTGCTTACGGGTGGTTGAATGCAGCAGCCGATATCGGGGCCATCATTACCGTAACCCTGCTTACCATCAAACCGCTCTACCGTAGCCAGGGGCGCATCCTGTTTTTTGCTGTTGCAGGTTTTGGCGCATGCATTATTATTTTTGCCTTATCGAAAGTTTTCTGGCTGTCTTTTGCAGCGCTCTTGCTCAGCGGTTGTATGGATGGGGTAAGTGTGATTGTGCGAGGGACGATCCTGCAACTCAAAACGCCCGACGAATTGCGTGGAAGGGTAATGTCTGTAAACAGCATGTTCATCAATTCATCCAATGAACTCGGCCAGTTCGAAAGCGGTGTTGCCGCCAAACTCATGGGCGTTGTTCCATCAGTCATATTTGGTGGCTGCATGACCATCGCTATTGTGGCAATTACCTGGTTTAAAGCCCCCGCATTGCGAAAAATGGAATATTAAAAATTGCTTAGCCGGCTATTTTTGGGTGATGAGGTTTTCGAGCACAAAATATACGATCGGACAAAAACTGGCATTTTTCTGGGTAAGGTGCGGGCGTTTGATAAAAACATCTTCGTCTGTATAGGGAAATCGTTCACAATCTGAGGGCCTCACTTCATAAATACTGCAAAAGTTATCTGCCCCAAGGAACGGACAGGGTTTCGATTTCACTACATAATCATTTTCCTCATCCAATACCAGGTATGCTTCTACAAACTGGCCTTCTTTCATTCCCAGGTACCGGGCAATCCTTTTGATATCGGGCGTTTTAAACCTTGGGGAATAATTCTTACAACATGCTGCACAACTAAGGCAGTTTACCCGGCTGAAAGCAGCTTCATGGAGTTCAGGCAATTGCTTTAATACTTTGTTCTTATCTGCCCTGGCAAAAAAACGTTTGTACTCCTTTTTGTGGTCTTCCGATTTTTTTTCCCAATTCTGCAGGATATCCTTTTCCATTGTTGAATGATATACAATTAATTATTCCTCATTTTTCCACATGGCAAAACTAGCAAATCAACCAACGCAATATATAGATTGGTTATCGTAAATTTGCGCCGTGCCGGAAAACCGGGCCAAGCTTGCCAAATCCTGAAATTTCAAGCCAATCTTTTACACATAAGCAGACTGAAAATACTAAATATGAACCCTTTTCAACAGCAGCAAAACGAATTCCTTCAAAGACATATCGGGCCGGATGAAAATGAGATCAGCGCCATGCTCGATGAGATTGGTACGGATTCAATGGAAACACTGATAGCCAATACTGTTCCAGCATCCATCCGCTTAAAAAAACCATTGGAAACCGGAGGGCCGGTAAGCGAACACAGGTATTTGGCAGAACTAAAAGAAACAGCTGCACAAAACAAAGTATTCCGCTCGTTTATCGGACAAGGTTATTACAACTGTATCACACCATCTGTCATTCTCAGGAATGTTTTTGAAAACCCGGGATGGTACACTCAATATACCCCCTACCAGGCAGAGATTGCACAGGGCCGTTTGGAAAGTTTGCTCAACTTTCAAACCATGGTAAGCGACCTCACCGGTTTGCCCATTGCAAATGCCAGTTTACTCGATGAGGGCACCGCCGCTGCAGAAGCCATGGCCATGCTATTCAACCAAAAAAATAAAGATCACGACCATATTACGGCTCCAAAGTTTTTTGTTGATGAAAATATTTTCAGCCAAACAAAGGATGTGCTTGTAACCCGTTCTGCCCCCATTCAGATAGAACTGGTCATTGGAGATTATAAAAATATTGAATTGGATGAATCTTATTTTGGAGCGATCCTTCAATATCCTGATAAAAACGGGAACATTGCCGACTACCGCTCCTTCATCAACGAAGCCCATGCTGTACATGCGCAGGTAATCATGGCTACCGACCTGCTGGCCCTTACTTTACTAACTCCCCCTGCCGAACTAGGCGCCGATGTGGCAATTGGAAATGCGCAGCGTTTTGGGGTACCTATGGGTTTTGGGGGCCCGCATGCTGCATTCTTTGCCACAAAAGACGAGTTCAAAAGAAATATTCCCGGAAGGATTATTGGGGTAAGTGTAGATGCGCAGGGCAACCGTTGTTTAAGGATGGCTTTGCAAACCAGGGAACAACATATTCGCCGCGAAAAAGCAACCAGTAATATTTGTACTGCACAGGCTTTGCTGGCAAATATGTCGGCTATGTATGCAGTGTATCATGGGGCTGAAGGAATCAGAAATATTGCAGCAAGGACCAGCATGCTTGCACAGTCCCTGAGCAATGGATTGGCAGATATGGGCATCAGCAATTTGAACGAACATTATTTTGACAGCATTCGCGTAACGGTAAACGATGCTGCTGCCCTACAACGATTGGCAGAAGCACGTGAAATGAATTTTTATTACAACGGAAATACGGTTTGCATTTCTTTGGATGAAACTACCACCCAGCAGGATGTAGTAGACATCCTGCATGTTTTTGCTGAATTTGCGGGCAAGGACATCGCGGTGGCATCTTTTGATTTCGACCAGCCACTCAGCAATATACCGGAAACGCTTACCCGAATTTCACCCTACCTTTCACATCCTGTATTTAATACGCACCGCAGCGAAACGCAGATGATGCGTTACCTCAAAAGCCTCGAAAACAAAGACCTTAGCCTCAATCCGTCTATGATCTCGCTGGGCAGCTGCACCATGAAATTGAATGCAGCCACCGAATTGATCCCCGTAAGCTGGCCTGCGTTTAACAGCATTCACCCAATGGCTCCCGCAGATCAGTGGAAAGGGTATCAGCAAATTATCCGTGAATTGGAACAATGGTTGAGTAATATCACCGGGTTTGCAGCTACCTCTTTACAACCCAATAGTGGGGCACAGGGCGAATACGCAGGGTTGCTGGCCATCAGGGCATATCACGAAGACCATCAAAGCAGCCACCGGAATGTAATTTTAATCCCTATTTCGGCACATGGAACCAACCCGGCATCTGCTGTTATGGCCGGATTTAAAGTGGTGGTTACCAAATGCGATGAAGATGGGAATATTGACGTAGCGGACCTTCGCCAACAGGCGGAAAAACATGCAGGCCATCTTGCCGGTTTAATGGTTACCTACCCAAGTACGCATGGTGTGTTTGAAGAGAGCATCAGGGAGGTTTGCGAAATCATTCACCAGCATGGCGGTTTAGTATACATGGATGGAGCCAATATGAATGCACAGGTTGGATTAACAAGCCCTGGCTTTATTGGCGCCGATGTGTGCCACCTCAACCTGCATAAAACATTTGCCATTCCGCATGGAGGCGGCGGCCCGGGAATGGGCCCTATTTGTGTGAACGAAAAACTGGCGCCTTATTTACCAGGCCATGTTACATTAAAGAACAGTGATAAATCTACCCATGCAGTAAGTGCAGCAGCATTTGGAAGCGCCAGTATTTTGCTCATCAGTTATGCATATATTAAAATGCTGGGCGCCGATGGATTAAAGAAAAGCACTGAAGCAGCGATCCTCAATGCAAATTATATGAAGGCAAGGCTTCAGCAGGCATACCCGATTTTATACACTGGAAAAAATGATACCTGCGCCCATGAATTTATTGTAGACCTGAGGCCTTTCAAACAATCTGCCGGTATTGAAGCAGAAGATGTGGCTAAAAGGCTGATGGATTATAATTTCCATGCCCCCACCCTCAGTTTCCCTGTTGCGGGCACGATTATGATAGAACCTACAGAAAGCGAAGACAAAGCTGAGCTCGACAGGTTTTGTGACGCACTGTTAAGCATACGCGAAGAAATAAGGATGGTAGAAGAAGGTAAAATGGATAAAGCAGACAACCCATTAAAAAATGCCCCACACACACAGCATGTTATTACTGCAGATGAGTGGCTGCACGGGTACACACGTCAACAGGCCGCATTTCCACTGGCATATGTAAAAGAGAACAAATTCTGGCCATCGGTAAGCCGCGTTAACAATACATATGGCGACCGCAATCTGGTTTGCACCTGCGAACCGGTGAGTGCTTATGCCACTGAAGCCGTGTAATACGTTTATTGAAACAAATATCACAGCCGGGCTATTAAACAGCCTGGCTGTGTTTTTTTATTCATTCTGAAATCTTTAACAGTATCTTAATCTGCCTACCATCAGCCAGTTAGGGAGCGGATGTACCGAGGAAAAGGAAAACGGGCATTCTTTAAAGAATATGCATTACATTTGCACTTTATTAATACAATTTAAAAATTACAATGGACACTAAAAATCAAGGAACCGTAAAGTTTTTCAACTCTGAAAAAGGTTTTGGATTTATCAAACACGACGAATCTGACAAAGAAACTTTTGTACACGTTAGCGGTTTAGTTAATGAAATCAAACAAGGCGACAAAGTTGAGTTTGAACTTCAGAATGGCAAAAAAGGAATGAATGCTGTTAATGTAACAGTTATCGGA
>JBPOHG010000050.1:0-25652 GCA_052035835.1 Bacteroidota bacterium
CAAGGTTTCCGTGAAGCCGGCCGCAAAGCAAAACCAGTATTGCTCGAACCCATTATGAAAGTGGAAGTGCTTACGCCCGATCAATACATGGGTGATGTAACCGGTGACCTTAACCGTCGCCGTGGAATGCTTGAAGGAATGGATAGCAAGCACGGTGTGCAGGTGATTAAGGCAAAAGTTCCTTTGAGTGAAATGTTTGGTTATGTTACACAGCTTCGTTCATTGTCGAGCGGACGTGCAACTTCAACCATGGAGTTTAGCCATTATGCTCCGGCACCAAACAATATCGCTGAAGAAGTGATCGCCAAATCAAAAGGTAAAATGAAAGTAGAAGATTAATCTTTCTTTCAAAACATAACAACCCCGTCTGTACAGGCGGGGTTTTTTTATGAAGGTAATTTGCCAATTAAAATCTGAAGTGGTGTATGGTTGGTTTAATGCAGTTTGGCAGCTGTTTTTTCGATATCCCTGGTTACTTTAACAATGAAATCCAGTTGTTCGCTTAGATGCCTGTCGGGCGGAACGGGGATCAAGGAAAGCCCTATGGGAGGGGGGGGTTCCACTGAAATGCTGTTTGAAGGTTCGATGGTTTGTAAAGCAAGCTGCAGGTTGGCAATAGAGCGATTCATCTGTACCGTTACTTCTTTAGTATAAGCAATCGTATTCCCGCTTTTCATATTGGCACTCAGGCTTGCAATGTTTGCCGAAAGGACGTTGTTGAGTACGGTAAACTCATACAGGTCTTTTTCGTTTTTCTGCTTGCTGGCCGGTTCGGAAAGCATGCGTTGAAAAGCCGCGGATAAATTTGCCATGCTGATATACATATCTTTCCTCACCAGTTTATATTCCAGTAATGAAATCGGCCTGCCCAAAAAGATGGTCCGTAATTTATCGAGGTAAGCAATATTTGATTTTAAAACAGCGGCAATGTTTTGCTGAAGCTGTTGCGATTCCCAATAAGGGAAAAGGAAATAATTGGCAAGGAAAGCCAGGATGGATGCAATGGTAGTGTCTATGATTCTTTCCTGCACAACATTTAAAAAACCCATGCCCAGCAGGTTGAACAGGATGAGGATATAAGGGGTGATAAAAATTACCATCCAGATATAATTGTACCGCTGGAAAGTATACGTTCCAACCATAAAAAAAATAATGATGCCAAACAGGATATCACGGTCATGGATAAAGGAAAGTACAATAACGCCAACTACTCCGCCTGCCAGCGTGCCCAATAACCTTTCCCTGTTGCGTTGGCGGGTAAGGCTAAAGCCGGGTTTCAGAATTACAATAGTGGTTAACAAAACCCAATAGCTGTGTTCGCCATACGCAAGTAGCTTAGTAGTTGCAAAACCAACTACACAGGTGATCATCATCCTGAGCGAATGGCGGAAAATGCCGGAACGCAAATGAAAGTTGTTCCTGAAAACGGTTACATCAATTTCCTGATGTGAAACAAACCTTGCATATTCCTGAACGCTACGCATCTTCCCTTTTTCTGATATGGTTGCACTGAAATAATGGCTCAGCTCATCAATCTGATGGCCGAGGTTACGGAGGTTAACAATTATTTTTTTTAATACAAGCACTTGCTGCCCTTTGTTTTCCAGTAAGTCGATGGAATGTTTAAGTTTTTCCAATGCAGGGAGCAGTTGGTATTGTTGCTGGTACTTGCTGTTCGATTGAATGGCCAGCCCGATACGGTCTAGTTCGCCGGCCATATCGGTTAGTATCAACGAAACATCCTGTAACAATCCTGTTTCTGCATATTGTTTGCGCAACGAACGGTAATCGTACCAGGTGGCTATCACTTGTTCATACAGGTCGATAGAATCTGCAAAAGTAAGCACCAGCAGCCGGCCTGTTTTTGCTGGTTCTTTCATCAATTCTTTGTCTTTAAACAATAGTTCCCTGATGGTATCCTGCTTTTCATTGATAGTCACCTGCAAATTCAATAGCTTCCTGTACTCCTCATCAAAATCGGTATTGATATTATACATGGCCGCTTTGATGCGCAGGTATTTAGCCAGTTCATGAATGGATTCACCCAATGCCCGTTGAGCAGGCCGGTAAGGCCTTAACCGGTACACCAACAGTGACAACAGCATGTACCAAACACCCCCTGCCAATACCAACAGGCTTTGAAATAGGGTGTCCGGTAACGTTAGTTTGTCGTGCAACCGAAGGATCATTGCCAGCAAAGCAGCCGATCCTACCAGTGCGGCACGGTTCCCATAAAGGTTGAACATGGAAAAGAAAAAAGTGCTACCGGCTATCATAAGGCCAGTAAGTAAAATGGAATGGTTAACAAGGCCGGTGAGAAATGCCATGCCAAACATGAATGCATTGCAGTACAGCATGCCATTTTGTTTGTGTTCAACCGGACCGGGGATATCGGTAATACTCACACAAAGCGCACCCATGCCCATCAGCATACCAAGGTCCATTCTTCCCAACTGCGTAGTTATGATAACGGGAAGAATGATCCCCAGTGTAATGCGTATCCCATCGGCCAGGTATTGGCTGAAAAGAAAATAATGGATTTCTTTTTGATCGGGAAGCATGGTTGAAAGCAAATGTAAAACGTAATCAATCAAAACTAAAACGACAATACCCATTCAAGGCAAGTGCAGAAAAGGAACGATAGAATCGCCTACGTCAAACAATAAAAATGAAAGCAGATATTATTTAAAGTAAAAACCCTTAAACCTCTTAAACCTCTTACCCCACTTACTCCCTCTCCCCAACCTCTCTGTAAAACTGCTCCAGGTACAGTTCCATAAACGCATGCCTTTCAGCTGCCATTTCTTTGCCACTCAGAGTATTCATCCTGTCTTTTAGCAATAATAATTTTTCATAAAAATGATTGATGGTAGGGGCGGTGCTTTTTTTATAAGTTTCCTTGTCCATTTGTAAGTTTGGCGGGATCGCCGGGTTGAATATTTCCCTGTTTTTGAAACCACCGTATTGAAAGGCACGGGCAATGCCAATGGCACCCATTGCATCCAGCCTGTCGGCGTCCTGTACAACATCAAGTTCAGGGGAATGGTATGTTTTTTCGGTATGCCCACCTTTAAATGAAATGTGGCGGATGATCTGGGTCACTTCTTCAATAATGTTCGGTTCGGTGTTCATAGATTGCAGATAGGCAGCAGCTTTAGCAGGGCCAATGGTTTCGTCTCCATCATGAAATTTATAATCGGCAATATCATGCAGCAAAGCTGCCAGCTCAACCACCAGCTTATTTACATTTTCATTCGCAGCAATTTTTTTAGCATTTGTCCATACCCTTTCAATATGCGACCAGTCGTGGCCTGCTTCGGCACCGGAAAGGGTTTGTTTTACAAATTCAACCGTAGCGGCCACTAAATCACCGGATGCGAACGTCGTATTGTTGTTCATTTCTTAACCGTTTATATACAAGTTTATACCACTTGTGCATAAGCACAGAAAAAAAGTTTTACACTTCAGAAATTTTTCTCATCTTTAAGTTCTTCAATTATACGGATATGATTTTCTGTTAAGTTGCCATTGCTTATTGATTAAATAACTGGTAACACTTCTTTTACTGTACATCATCACCTGGTAATAGGCCAGGCATTCTTTTCATTTTATTAATTTTAATCAAATGTCTGTAAACAGAACATCTGCTTTTCGTATTTCATCATTTTTTTCAATTGTCCGCCAGTCGCTCAACGGTGAAATGCAGGATTATACGCAGGGCAGCATTCGCAAAGCGGTGATACTCCTTGCCATTCCAATGATGCTGGAAATGATCATGGAAAGTGTATTCGCGTTGGTAGATATATATTTTGTAAGCCACCTGGGAAAGCATGCTACTTCTGTGGTTGGGTTAACAGAGTCGATGATCACCATTGTGTATTCACTGGCCATTGGTGTAAGTATGGCAGCCACGGCCATGGTAGCCCGAAGGATCGGGGAGAAGAACCCCGATGCGGCTGCGAGGGCTGGTATGCAATCCATTATCCTTTCGCTGTTTTTTACCATTCTTATTTCTATCCCGGGTTTCATTTATGCAGAGGAGTTGCTGGCGCTCATGGGCGCCGAACCCGAAGCCATATCCATGGGGTCATCCTATACCAGGATTGTGTTCGGCGGAAGCCTGGTGATCATGTTGTTGTTCCTCATCAATGGAATTTTTAGAGGTGCCGGCGATGCAATGATGGCCATGAAAAGCTTATGGATTGCAAACCTGTGTAACATCATTCTTTGCCCCTTGTTAATCCGTGGATTTGGGCCGATACCTGCATTTGGGTTAACCGGTGCTGCAATGGCCACAACCATCGGAAGGGGAATTGGGGTACTTTATCAGTTGTACCATCTGTTTAATGGTAAATCGCTGATTAACCTGGTTTGGCAACAACTCAAGCCCGATTGGAAGATCCTTCGTTCGTTGATAGACATTGCCTGGCCTGCAACCTTACAGTTCCTGATTGGTTCGGGAAGCTGGATCGTTTTGGCTGGCCTTGTGGTACATACTGGCCAGAGTGAAGGATCGGCAGGATACCAGGTAGCCATCCGTATGATCATGTTTTTTCTGCTGCCTGCTTGGGGAATGAGCAATGCTGCAGCAACACTGGTTGGGCAAAACCTGGGAGCCGGCCAACCCTTACGAGCCGAGCAGTCGGTGATACAAACTGCAAAGTACAATGCCATATTCATGGGTACAGTTTCCCTGTTCCTTTTACTACTGGCCGATTGGATCGTTTCATTTTTTACGCAGGACCCACCCGTGAAAGCATATGCTGTTCAGGCGATGCGGATCATTACTGCAGGGTATATTTTTTATGGAATTGGCATGGTGATGGTGAATGCATTCAATGGGGCAGGGGATACCCGAACACCAACGGTCATCAACCTGTTTGGTTTCTGGCTCTTTCAGATTCCGCTGGCATGGATACTTTCAAAATCACTCGGCTGGGGGCCAACAGGTGTGTTCATTGCCATCCCCGTTTCCGAAACAGCCATTGCCATTGCTGCATTCCTGCTCTTTAAACAGGGCAAATGGAAAAATAAGAAAGTATAGGATTTGTTAAGATCAGCAGGAAGCCGCCATCCACGGTGTATTTTGATTACTTTTAGCAGGATGGATGAAGCACTGCTTAGAAAATTACATTCCGATGGGCTTATCAGTGATGCCACCGTAGATAAGACGAAAAACTTTTTTTCACAAAGGCCTGTTTCGCTGTATTGGGAGCTCAGTACCATCCTTTATCTTGGGGTATTATTGCTCAGTGGCGGGCTTGCAGTACTTATTTATAAAAATATCAACTCTATTGGCCACCTCATTATCCTGTTGCTGATGGCTTTGCTTTCAGCAGCAGGATATTTTTATTGTATAAAAAAGCACAAGGGATTTTCGGTTTCAAAGGTCCCTTCTCCCAATGTATTTTTCAGCTATGCGTTGCTGTTATCCTGCCTGTTGCTGGGTACCATGGTGGGTTATGCAGAATACCAATACCAGGTATTCGGCGGGCGTTATGGGCTGGCGAGTTTTATTCCAATGCTGGTTTTCTTTTTCTGTGCATATTATTTCGACCACCTGGGTGTACTCAGCCTTGCTATTGTGAATATGGGGGCATGGCTTGGCTTTACGGTAACCCCCTGGAAATTATTGAATGAAATTTCATTTTTTGAGCCAAGGTATTTTTTTACCGGGTTATTCCTGGCTGTTGTATTAACTGTAACAGCGAAGTTATCCCGTACCAGGAATATAAAATCACACTTTGCCTTCACCTATGAAAATTTCGGGCTTCATGTTTGTTATATATCTGCCATCGCCGGTATGTGCTGGTTTGAAGAAATTTACCTGCTTTGGTTTGCAGGGCTGCTGGCAATCAGCTATTATTACTTTCGTTCTGCCGTCGTTCAATCTTCATTTTATATTTTCCTTTGTATTATTCTCTATCTCTATATAGCTTTTGGATACGTCGTTATTACAATTTTGGACAGGCATTTCCCCCTTGATATTGGGCTGGCTTATATTGCCATCATTTATTTCATCGTTTCAGCTTTGTTGGCCATTTGGCTCCTGATCTGGTTTAACAGAAAATTAAAATCCGGACAATGATAGCGTATCAGGCAAATGCCATACAGAATTTTTTTATTCAGCAACAGGCAGAAGATGCCTTCAATGATGGAATGCTGCATTCAACAGAATGGATCGCCATAAAAAATTTTCACCCGGTTAATTTATTTATTCCACGTTTTTTATTACGGATTGGTTTCTCGGTACTTACCGCTATCGTCATGCTTTTTTCATTCGGGCTTATGATGCTGTTTTTCCGGGACACACTCAATGGGTCACTTGCTTTCATTTGCTTTATTTTTTCTGTTAGCTGTTTTCTGTTGCTCGAATATTTTATTCGGAAAAAACTACATTTCAGATCAGGTACAGATGATGTACTCTTGTATGGTGGGGCACTTGCTTTACTGGGTGCCTTGTTTGATTTCTTTTCGATGAATGATGTACAATTTTTTATTGCAGGTACGCTGGTATCCATCATAGGAGCTATAAGGTATGCCGACAGGCTGATGGCGCTCGCTGCATGCTTTTTTTCTGCAGGAACAATTTTTAATTTGTTTTTCAAATATGCATATGATTACCTTCCTTTTGTTCCCTGGGTGTTGATGTTGTTTTTTCTGATGGTATATTTTTATTTTAAGCGCAGTACCATATTATCATACCATCCGTTCTTCCCGCTGGTGACGATTTTAAAAGCTGCAGGGTTAACAGGCGCTTACTTTGTAGGGAATTATTATGTTGTAAGCGTGTTTTATGTGAACAATGGACTGGAACTTGCAAGCGGGGGCATTCGGTTTGGATATTTATATTGGATCATAACAATAGCTTTTCCATTGGTATATATATACTTTGGTTACCGTTTAAAAGATGTGCTGCTGATGAGAACCGGGCTACTCATTTTGATACTGGCTGTTTGGATCATTCGGCATTATCATTTGGTGATGCCAATCGAACGGTTTCTATCATTGTTTGGTAGCTTATTGATGATTGCAGGATGGTTCTTTATTAACAGGCTGGCTAAGCCTGGTTTGAAATTTACTTCTGTGCAGCAGATACCCGATACTGACCTGCAACAGGTGGAAGCTATCATCATCGCAGAAACTTTTTCCGGAAACAGCATCCCACCATCCGGTAACCCATTGGATGGAGGGAGTTTTGGAGGCGCGGGCAGTAGTGGCGATTATTAAAGAGGCGTTTGATTTTTATTCACTACTGTCCTTTGATAAATTGAATGATGCCGCTTAACAATCCATCTGCCAGTGGAAGTGACGGGTCGTTATAAGTTTTTAGATTTTCTGATACATCAGGTACGGCAATTTTCAATACATGGTTCATCCCTGGAATGATCAGCAGTTTTGCATCTGGTTTTGCTTCAGCAAGTTTTTTCGCATCCGCTTCCTTCACCTGAATATCGGTGGTGCCCTGAATAATTAGAACCGGTATTTTCAGTTTTTTGATTTCTGCTGCAGGATTGTATTTAAACCAACTGATGAGATAAGGTTGCACACTGGCCCTGAACAGCACCGCTAACATGGGCGGTGTGTTACTAACGGTAACGCCTGTGTTCAAACTATCTAAGATGGGGTAGGCAATGTCTTTTACCTGCTGTGGCTGTGAGGAAAGTTGTTTTCTGATGATTTCGCCTGCAGGCTCTCCGGCCCCGGCAATTGAAATGAATTGATGCGCTTTGTCTCGTGCTGCCAGCATTCCAACCAGGGAACCTTCACTGTGCCCGGCAATTACCAGTTTTTTAAATTGTTTTTCGCTCATGAGTTGGTCTATCCATCCAGTTACATCCGCTACAAGGTTGTCGAAACGGAGGTCTTCTTCTTTGGTAGCAACGTTATCACTGGCTCCAATGCCTCTTTTGTCGAACCTCAACGACGCGATACCGGCATTGGCAAGCCCATGCGCAACTTGTAAAAGGCTGTTGTTTTCCATGGAGGGGCTGTTGCCGTTGCGGTCTGTAGGCCCCGAACCCGAAATCAGTAATACCACAGTACCCGAAGTAAATTTTTGGGGCATGGTGAGTGTGCCATACAATGTGCCGCTCGAAATTTTCAGTTCTCTTTGACTTTCTGTGAATGTAGTGTCGGAAGAAGATGCCAAGCAAAGGCTGGCAAATACCATCATGGGAACCAGTAATAGCAATATTTTTTTCATTCGTTGAACAGGTTTATGATCTTGCAGAAGTAATACCATGTAATAAGGCAAATGTAATTTTTTTTCACATTATCTAACCCATATACACTTATCCAGCAATGTTGGTTCAATGAACTCCGGCCATTCTTTTCAGCATACAAAAATTCCCATTCAGCTAATTTGTATCTTTATGCTGTAAATCTGGCATAAACTTCGCAGCATTCTCAAAAACCAACCAATTCCAATCATGCGTTTTCTTTTATCAACCATTGTTTTATTTTTCTCCTATTCTACTTTTGCACAATTAAGCAAGCTCGACCAGGACCATGAAAATTTTTTCAGGTTTGGAGCAAAAGCCGGCGTGAATGCAACCAAATCGAGTGCAAGCAGTTTTAAAAAGGGTTTCCGGTACAATTACCAGTTGGGTGGTTTTGTTCAAATTAATTTCAGTAGCCGTTTTGGTATTCAACCGGAAATAAGCCTTGTACAAACTTCCTCCGAATTCACAAACGACCCATCAGAAGTTTATGACGACCTCTTTAGTGGAAGCCAGCGCAAGGCCAAATTGAGTTACCTGGAAGTGCCTTTATTGCTGAATATTAACCTCGGCCCCAGCAAGCGGGTAAAATTACAGTTGGGCCCTGCTTACGGTGGATTGTTGAAGCAAACGATCGACAGCCTCAAGAACAATGGCGATTTATATAAAAAAAGCGAATGGAGTGCCATCGGTGGTATTTGGTTTCAGCTCCCCCTAGTGCATATTGGCGCCCGTTTTAAACAGGGCCTTACAAATGTAAATGCGATTGATGACAAGCAAAAGTGGAAGAACCAGTCATTGCAATTTTTCCTGGGACTTACTTTTTAAGTTTTTTTCTTTTCAATCGGGCAGGAATTCTTATTTCTAATCAGGGCCTATTGATGTATTTTGTTTTATCATGAAACATATACGTATCGAAGACCTGATTGTAATAGACATTGAAACCGTATCCGCCTTGGCTACTTACCAACAACTGGAACCCGATTGGCAGGAGCTATGGGAGGAGAAAGTGGCCCGCCAGTTGCCTGAGGGGATCTCGTCTGCAGCCTACTATCCCCAACGGGCAGGGGTAATGGCAGAATTTGCAAAAATTGTTTGTATCAGCATTGGTTATTTTAACCGGGAGAACAATCTTCACTTCAGGGTGAAATCATTTTATGGGCATGATGAAAAAAAATTGCTGAACAATTTTCTTTCCACACTCAATAAAATTGAAAGCCATAGTAACAAGTGGTGTTTTGCAGGGCACAATATCCGGGAGTTTGATATCCCGTTTATCTGCCGGCGTTTACTCATCAACGATATGGTAATACCTGCATACCTCGATTTTCAAAACATGAAACCCTGGGAAACAAACCTGGTTGATACTTTCCAGTATTGGCGTTTTGGCGATTACAAACATTACACCTCCCTAAAATTGCTGGCCAAAGCCATGGATGTTCCTTCTTCCAAGGATGATATTGATGGGAGCATGGTAGGGGCATTGTATTGGGAGCCTGATGAAACTCAAAGGGAAGAAAACCTTTTGCGGATCGTCTTATACTGCCAGAAAGATGTTGTAACAACGGCGAATCTGTTGTTACGATTCAAACACCTTCCTTTGTTACACCCCGATGATATAAAATACATAACATAAAAAAACCGGTTCTTGGGAACCGGCTCTATGAACAAAGATTACTGATTTAATTTACTAAGGCACTTTCTTTAACATCATTACGTAAACAGGGAAGTGATCGCTGTACCCGTAATTGTAAGTAATGCCATCCCAGGTACGCTTGCTGTATCCCCGGTATTTTCCTGTTTTCTGAACCATAAATTCGCGGTTGAAAAGGATCTGGCGGCTATAATGGTAACCGGGTTGTTCTTTATCCAGCCAGGAACCCGAAATCAATACCTGGTCGAAAAGTCCCCATGCATCCTGGTAAGGAGAAGTACCGATCCCTTTCTTATACATATCCCACCATGGGTTGAACATTTCTGAAGGTTTTACATCATCTTTTTTTCCTTTCGCACCTATAATCTTGGTAATACTGGGGCTAACGGGGTCATCATTGAGGTCACCCATCAGTACCACTTTACTGGCCGGGTTGATGGCCATCAGGGAATCAATTACCCTTTTTGCAGTAGCCGCTGCTGCAGCCCTGGCCGGTGCCGACCTTTCTTCTCCTCCCGAACGGGAAGGCCAGTGGTTCACGAATACATTTACGGTATCGCCATCCATCAGCCCTTGTACAAACAGGATGTCCCGGGTAAAAAATGCATCTTTAGCGCCTCCGGGTAATTGTACAAACAAGGGTTCACTATGAATAACTGTAAAATATTTGGGATTATAAAACAACGCAACATCAACACCCCGGCGATCAGGGGAATCGTAATGTACAAACTTCCATTTGCGTTTGATCAGTTTAGGCGTGCGGATAAGATCGGTTAAAACAGTATCATTTTCAATTTCCGCAACACCCAGCAAAGCCAGTCCGTCGGGGGTAATTTCGGTGCCCATTTGAGAAATCACATCCGATAACCTGTCGAGCTTATCCATGTAAATATGCGTATTGTACTGCCTTGCACTGTTGGGAAGGAATTCTTCATCGTCAACAATTGGGTTATTCACCGTGTCGTACAAATTTTCGAGGTTGTAGAAACCTATTAAAGAAACCCTGTAATTGCTCTTTTGAGCAAAACAAAAAGCGCTGATTAGCAGTAAGTTAAACGCAATCGTAATTTTCTTCATGTTATAAAAATGTGGTCAAAGGTAATTATTCGCACATTACCAATGTTACCTGTGTAATATATTTCACAAAAAAGCAACCTTTTTCTATTAAATGTTGCAGCGGTACACTACTTTTGCGCCTCTTAATTAAATGATTGCTATGAGCACTAATCTAAAAAAAATACCGGTCTTATTGGGAATGATGATGCTGGTATCCGGCGTTGCTACAGCTCAGCAACCCGGTAAGCCGCTAACCGGCTCGGCCGACACCACTGTTCTCGAACAACTCAAAGAAGATCTCGGTGACAATATCCCTGTTGTTTCGCTCGACGAAAACGATGGACAGGATGGTAGTGCACAAAATATCTCTTCGGTGTTAACTGCCGGAAGGGACCCTTTCTTTAATGCTGCTTCTTTCAAATTCAATGCGGTTCGTTTCAGGATCAGGGGATATGATGCAGATTTGTTTGGAACATACATGAATGGTGTACCCATGGAAAACCTGGATAACGGGTTTACGCCTTATGGCTTATGGGGTGGGTTGAACGATGTGTTGCGTAACCGTGATAATTCACTCGGTTTGAGGCCAACACCATACGCTTATGGCGACCTGGGTGGACTGAATTATATGGATACCAGGGCTTCTTACCAGCGCAAGCAAACAAGTATCAATTATGCGATTTCCAATCGTAACTACGTACACCGTGTAATGTTCACTCATTCTACCGGCCTCAACAAAAAGGGCTGGGCATATAGCTTTTCAGTATCTCGCCGCTGGGCAGAAGAAGGGTTTACCGATGGTACATTTTATAACGGATGGTCCTTTTTTACCGGTGTAGATAAACGTGTGAATGATAAACACCTGCTTTCATTTGTTGCCTTTGCAACGCCAACAGAAAGTGGCCGCCAGGGTGCTTCAGTAGCTGAAATGCGTGAACTTTCTGGTACCAATTACTACAACCCATACTGGGGATATCAAAACGGAAGGAAAAGGAATTCCAGCGTGGCAAAATCATTCCAGCCATTTGGTATTTTAACCCACGAATGGAAACCAAATGATAAGACTTCTTTATTGTCTGCCGTATCACTTACCGTTGGTAACAGAAGTACGACTGCCCTCGACTGGTACAATGCAGCCGACCCAAGGCCCGATTACTACCGTTACCTGCCAAGCTACCAGGAAGACCCTACTTACAGGGAGATGGTGTACAATGCATTTAGGTCGGATATTAACCTGCGCCAAATCAACTGGGACAGGCTTTACAATTCTAACTACAGTTCCTTTGAAACCGTACAGAACGTGAACGGGGTACCGGGAAGGACCGTTTCGGGGCGCCGCTCACATTATATTGTAGAAGAGCGTGTGATCAATACAACGCGTTACAATATCAATACAACGTTAAACACTGCTATTAAAGAGAACGTGAACTTTACGGCAGGTGCTACTTTCCAATCTCAAACCAATAAGTACTATAAGAAAGTAGACGATCTGTTGGGTGGCGAATTTTATGTTGATATTAACCAGTTTGCCGAAAGGGATTTCCCCAGCAACTCAAGTGCAGGCCAAAACGATTTGAATAATCCGAACAGGATCGTTCGTGAAGGCGATAAGTTTGGTTACAACTACGAGATCAATATCAAACGTGCGTCTGTTTGGATGCAAACTGTTTTCAAATTCCGCAAGCTCGACGTATTTGTTGCTGCTGAACATTCTTATACAAGTTTCTTCCGGAGAGGAAATGTTAGGACCGGTATTTTCCCTAATAATTCATTCGGAAAATCTAAAACATATAATTTTTACAATTCTTCATTTAAGACCGGACTTACGTACAAAATCGACGGCCGTAACTATTTGTTCGCAAATGGTACGTATATGTCAAGGGCGCCATTCTTCGAAAATGCTTTCATCGCTCCCCGTACCAGGGATTTTGTACAGGATAACCTGAAGTCTGAAGAAATTGGTTCAATTGAGGGAGGATATGTTATGAATGCCCCAAGGCTCAAGATCAGGGCAACAGGTTATTACACTTCCATGAAGAACCAATTGAATGTACTTACTTTCTATAATGACGAGTTCCAGAACTTTGTAAACTATGCAATCAGCAATATTGATAAAACACATGCGGGCGTAGAATTTGGTGCGGAAGCAAAAGTGTACAAAGGCCTGAGTGTTGTAGGTGCTGCTGCATTTGGCCGTTACCGTTATAGCGACAGGCAATTGGCTACTGTAACTGCCGATAACAGTGCAAGCCTGCTGGCAAAAGATATTGCTGTTTATTCAAAGAATTATTTTGTTCCAACTCCCCAGGAAGCTTATACCATCGGCCTCGATTACCGTTCTCCGAAATTCTGGTTCCTGAATGTGAACCTCAATTACTTCAACCAGATGTATCTTGATTTTAACCCGATTCGCCGTACTGCCAATGCCGTGAATGGAATTGAAGAAGGTTCAAAATTATGGCATGATATCATTGATCAAACCAAGCTTCCATCACAATATACCGTGGATGTATTTGCCGGTTATTCATGGTTGATGAACCGTAGGTTCAAAGACCTGAAGAAAAGGACTTTCCTGGTATTCAATCTGGGTATCAATAATATCCTGAACAACGAAAACGTGGTATCCGGAGGTTTTGAACAATTGCGTTTCGACCAGGCTGAAAAGAATGTAAACAAATTCCCCGACAGGAGGTTCTATGCATATGGATTGAACTTCTTTGCCAGTATGGGGCTGAGATTTTAATGCTAACCAAATAACAAATCAATAAACTTCTTAAATAATAAACCATGAACAGGATTGTAAAAATAGCAACGGCGGTTATCCTTGTTGCTGCCATTGGCACAATGAGTGCTTGTAAAAAGACCTTCGATGCTCCTCCGGGGCCAGGCGATGTGAACATTGTTGCCAACACCACAATTGAAGGATTGAAAGCGTACCATACCGTACCGGGCCAATATGACCTGATCACCGATGATGTTATCATTTCGGGTGTTGTTGTAGCCAACGATAAGAGCGGTAATTTCTACAAACAGTTGTTCATCCAGGATTCTACCGGAGCGATGCAATTACTGATTGAAGGATTCAGTTTATATAACACATACCCTGTTGGAAGGAAAGTGTATGTTAAATGTAAAGGCTTAACCCTGAGTGATCAAAACAACAATATGGCAATGGGTGTAAGAGCTATCGTTGGTGGTTTGCCATCATTGGAAGGAATACCGGGGGCTGTATTGAACCAATACCTCATCGGGGCTTCTTTAAACAATCCTGTAGAACCGATCACGGTTACCATCGGCGAACTGGGAACAAATATGAATAACAAGTACATCAATGCACTGGTAAAACTCGAAAATTATGAGTTCATTGCCGGCGATACTTCAAAAACATATTCTGATACCTCTGCGTACAAAAGTACACAGAACCGCCTCATCTCTTTGGGTTGCGGAAGCACATTATCAACTGTAGTTCGCACGAGCGCCTATTCAAATTTTGCGGCCCTTCCTTTACCTAAAGGAAACGGAAGCATCACCGCTATTTACACCATTTTCAAGTCTTCCCCTACAAGCAGTACCACTACCAAACAATTGCTTGTTCGTGATACTGCAGATGTTCAATTCAAAAACGGCCGTTGTGGTGCCCCGCCTCCGGGAACCATAGTATTGCTGAACGAAGATTTTGAAACTCAATCTGCCAATACTTCTGCACCTTATAATCCTATCAGCATTACAGGTTGGAATAACCTGCCTGAATTAGGGACCGGTTCATTTTTAGCACGTATTTTCAGCAGCAATAAGTATGCGTATATGAGTGGTTTCGGAACCAACCTGCCAGATGTTCGCACATGGCTGGTAACAAAGGGTATCAACATGGATGCTACCACCAACGAAACCCTTACGTTCTCTACAAAACAGGACTTCCTGTTATCATCTTATCCTGGCGGAACCAACGTTGCTTCTGCCTTGAAAGTATTGATCTCCAGCAATTACACAGGTACCGGAAATCCATGGGCTTCCGGAGTAACCTGGACAGATATTACTTCTCAGGCAACATTGTCGCCAGGAAGCACTAGCTCAGCATTTCCTTCATCTTACACTCCATCAGGAACCATCGACCTGAGTAGCTATACAGGAACGATCTATATCGCTTTTAAATACGAAGGCGCCGATCCAAGTGGTACGGCAAGTGATAAAACATCTGCCTGGGAAGTTGATGATGTAAGGGTGCTCGGTTTGTAATTAAGAAGTATTTATACATATAAAGAGCCATCCTTTCATGAGATGGCTCTTTATTCAAATAATGAAAGGTATCCAACCTAAAAAGGATTTTATGAAAAAAATATTTACACTATTATTCGTCCTGGCATCCCTCTTTTCTTATTCCCAGTCAACTACACTGGTGATCAGCCAGGTGTATGGAGCGGGAGGGAATACAGGTGCTACACTCAATGCCGATTTTGTTGAATTGCATAACATTTCTACAGTTGCTCAAAGCACCGCAGGCTTGTCTATACAATATGCGTCGGCCACTAATACTGGTACCTGGAGTGGAGTTTCTGCTTTGCCAACTGCCACCATTCCTCCGGGCGGTTATTATCTCATTCAAATGAGTTCTACTGGCGCAAACGGCGCTGCATTGCCAACCCCCGATTACCTTGCCAGCCCCACGATCGCTATGGGAGGTGCAAATGGTAAAGTAGCCTTGGTGAACGGTATTACTGCTTTGGCAAGTACCGGTGCAGGTTGCCCGGCATCTGCTGTGATTGATTTTGTAGGGTACGGAACTGCCAACTGTGGTGAAACTGCGCCTACACCTGCACTAACGGTAACGGATGCTGGTTTCAGGAAAAACAATGGTTGCCTCGAAACAGATAATAACAGTACAGATTTTGAACTTGCCCCGGTAGCCCCACGCAATAGTGCTACAACACCTGTCATCTGTTCTGGTACGCCAAGCCCAAGCCTTACAGCTACCACCGTAGTTGATTTTGGGAACGTAACTGTGGGTACCAACTCTACTTCACAGTCGTTCAATGTTGCTGGGTCTAACTTAACAGGTGCACCTGGAACAATTACTATCAACGCACCTTCTACCGATTTCCAGGTATCAAATAATAGTACTACCTGGGGGCCAAGTACAACAATACCATTTACAGCAGCCACACTTGCAGCCACACAGGTATTTGTTAGGTTTACTCCCCAGTCTGTTGGCCCGAAATCTGGTAATGTTACCATTACAGGTGGTGGCGTAACTACAGCAGTAACGGTAGCGGTTAGTGGAAACGGAGTAGCGGCTGTTGGCCCCGCCATTTCAGCTACTGCACTTACCTCATTTGGTGATGTTTGTGTGAATACTACTGCCGGCCCTAATTCATTTGTATTAAACGGAAGCAACTTAACTGCCGCTGATATAACGGTGGGCCCGCTTTCGGGTTATACTTTCTCAACCACTTCAGGCGGTACATATACAGCTTCATTAACAATTACGCACGCACCCGGCGCCGTTAGCCAGCCTGTATTTGTAAAATTCCTGCCTGTTGCCGTTCAGTCTTATAGTGGCAATATTTCTGTCAATGGTGGCGGCATCACTATCCCGGTTTCTGTAGCTGCAGTTGGCAATGGCGTAAACAGTACTCCAACGCCTGTTACCGGAACAGCAAGTGCCATCACAACCACCACGGCTACATTGGCTGGTTCCATCACAGCCAACGGGTGTACTACTGTATCTGCCTATGGTATTGAGTACAGTCTTGTAAATGGATTTGCCAATGGTTCGGGTACACAGGTGCCTTCAACAAATATTGCAGGTTCCAATTATACTTCAAATCTTTCCAGCCTTGCACCGGCAACAACATATTATTATAAGGCTTATGCAACAAATGCAGGTGGTACAGCCTGGGGTTTACAGCAGTCATTTACAACTGCTACACCACCACCACCGGTTTTGTCGGCTACCAGCCTTGTTGCTTTTGGCCCAACTTGTATCAACACAACGCTTGGCCCTAATTCATTTGATATCACTGGAGCAAACCTCAGTACTGCAGATGTAAAAGTGGGCCCGCAGGCTGGCTATAGTTTTTCAACCAGCTCAACCGGTACATTTGAAGACAGCCTCCTGTTATCTCAACCCGGGGGTGCTTTCACTCAAACAATTTATGTACAGTTTACGCCAACTACCGAAATGTCGTACGATGGAAACATTGTTGTAGGGGGCGCAGGTGCTACTGCAATCAATGTTGCTGTAAGTGGCAATGGGTTAAATTCTGTGGCATTTATAGTTACAGGTGATTCTGTACTGGTAACACCCAACATCGTTGTAGCCAATGCTTCCCTGGTAGATGAGGGCTGCTCACCAGTCACTTCTTACGGTATTGAGTACAGTGGTGTGAATGGTTTTGTAGCAGGTACAGGTATTAAAGTGCCTTCCACCAACCTGTCTGGCACATCTTATAGCAGCAGGTTAGTGAACCTGGTTCAAAATACTGCATATTATTATCGTGCATATGCGATCAACAATGGCGGAACAGCTTATGGAGACCAGAAACTGGTAATTACCAAAGCGATTCCGGCCGGACTAACCATTTATGGTACACCTATTGTAAGGGGAACAAACCTGCATTATTCGCTCAGTGGAATCAAGCCGGGGCATTATGCTGTAAGGTTGTTCAACAGTGTAGGGCAATTGGTATACCAGCGAGATATGATTGTTCAGCTCAACTTCATTGATGACAATTTTATCCTGCCGGGTTCTTTGCCTATTGGTCCATATACTTTCCAGGTGTTCAACCATGAGTTTAAAATTCAAAAGCCATTCATGGTGCAATAAAATGCAAAAAATATAATCGAAAGCCCTGCATGTTGCGGGGCTTTTTTTTGGGTCTGGGTGTGCCAAGCTGGCAGCAAACCTGTTGTGGTATTGAATTTGACTTAAAGAAACAAAATCAGAATCTATGCAAAAAGGACAGATAAGGGTACAAACCGAAAATATTTTTCCCATCATTAAGAAGTTCCTTTACAGTGAACATGACATTTTTATACGTGAGCTTGTCAGTAATGCAGTTGATGCTACCCAAAAACTCAAAACGCTTTCCTCGATTGGGGAAGCCAAAGGCGAGTTAGGTGAGCTCAGGATTGATATTTCCATTGATAAGGATAACAAAACCCTTACGATTGCCGATAAAGGCATTGGCATGACGGGTTCGGAAGTAGACAAATACCTAAACCAGGTTGCCTTTAGTGGGGCAGAGGAGTTTCTCGAAAAATACAAAGGTCAAAATGAAGCGAGTATCATTGGCCATTTCGGGCTTGGTTTTTACAGTTCATTTATGGTGAGCGACAAAGTAGAAGTTTTTACAAAAAGCTATAAAGAAACGGAAGCGGCCGTTCGCTGGGAATGTGATGGTAGCCCGGAGTTTTTACTTGAAGAAACAGCGAAGCCGGAAAGGGGTACATCCATTGTCATGCATCTAAACAATGAGAGCCTCGAATTCCTGGAGGCAGATCGGATTCGTACCGTACTTGAAAAATTCTGCAAGTTCCTGCCGGTACCCATTTTCTTCGAAGACAAGCAGATCAATAATCCTGCGCCTGCCTGGACAAAAAAGCCATCAGAATTAACTCCTGAGGATTATCAGAATTTTTACAAGGAATTGTATCCATTCGGCGAAGCGCCATTGTTTTGGATCCATCTCAATGTAGACTATCCATTTAACCTCACAGGGATCCTGTACTTCCCTAAAATTAAGCAGAGTTACGAAATACAAAAAGATAAGATACAGCTATATAGCAACCAGGTATTTGTTACCGACGAAGTAAAAGATATTGTGCCAGAATTCCTTATGTTGTTACATGGGGTGATTGATAGCCCGGATATACCGTTGAACGTTAGCCGAAGTTATTTGCAGGGAGACCCGAATGTTAAAAAGATCAATGCCCATATCACGAAAAAAGTGGCTGATAAATTGGAGGAGATTTTCAAAAATGACAGGAAATCATTCGAAGAGAAATGGGAAAGCCTTGGTTTGTTTGTAAAGTATGGAATGATGACGGATGATAAGTTTCTCGATAAGGCCAATCACTTCTTCGTTATGGAAGATACTTCAGGTAAATTCCATACGATGGAAGAATATAAGGTGGCAACCGAAGCCTTGCAGAAAGACAAAGATGGCAAGCAGGTTATTTTATACACTACCAATCCGGTACAACAGGATGCATTTATTCAGCAGGCTGTTGCAAAAGGGTACACAGTGGTGAAAATGGAAACATTGGTTGATGCAGCTTTCATCAACAACATGGAAATGCGTTGGGAGAATACCCGCTTTACCAGGGTGGATGCAGATATAGCAGATAACCTGATTGATAAGAATGACAATGCCGAATCTGTTTTAAGTAAAGAAGATGCAGAGAAATTAAAGTCGCTCTTTGATCAGCCATTGGAAGGCCTGCACCTCAATGTGGAAGTGAAAGGGCTGAGCAACTTGTCGGTACCGGTCATGGCTACACGCCCAGAGCTGATGCGAAGGATGAAAGATATGGCCGCAGTAGGAGGGGGCATGTCTTCCTGGTATGCAAATATGCCCGACGAAGTGAATCTCACCGTCAATGGCAATCATCCCATTTTTAAAGCGATCCTGGCAGAAGCGGATGCAGTGAAGCAGGAAAAACTTGTAAAGAATCTAAGTGACCTGGCTTTGTTGTCGCAAGGGTTGTTAACCGGCAACCATTTAACCAGTTTTATAAACAGGAGTGTTGAACTGATGGAAGTGAAGGGGTAGATTGTATGTAATCAATTTTTTATAAGGAGGTAGATACCTCCTTTTTTAATTTATAATATGATTTTCCCTTAGCTGATTGTTAATGCTCATATGAATAATGGGCCCAAAAAACTGCAATCGACTTTAATAGTCGGGAGTACCATAGAGGGATGATGGGTTGTAATATATTTGTATTCCCTTTAAATCAGCGATATGAAAAGATTTGATTCAGTGCCAAAAGAAAAAGCTCCTCCATATTCAAGCGGATTGTAGTGATTTATACCGGTAATAGGATTTTTTATTGGTTTGAGTTTAATTATAAAATCCATATTTAGGTATAAGGACATCAAATTGTTGATTGTTGGATTAGCAGGTATGTTATTTACAGTGTTTTTATTTTTAGGTTTATTTTATTATGTAAGGCATAGCCCTTCCGGAGTAAAAAATACAGTAGAGTTGGTGAAGCTACAATTAGATCAGGTTGTAAAAGACCTGGAATTTTATAAGTTACAAAAAGGTAGCTATCCCGATAGATTGGTTGAACTTATGCAGCCAGGATCTTTATCCCCGATCGTTGATCCTTTCAAACATCATGAAAAAAGTAATTATCATTTTAACTATAAAAAGTTTCACAATTCATAAACAGTATATTCATCGGGCAGCGATAAAGTAGAAGGAACTAAAGATGATATTTTCCATCTGAAACTGTATCCCGTCAAACAGGTTATATCAGGAAGCAATGAGGCAAATTGTTGAGTGGGCTTTTGATACTTAGCTTCGTGATGTCATTTCGGGGAGTTAAATATTCTTTAAACCATTTATTAGCGTTTACGAGTGTTTAAACAATTATTTTTTAAGCTTAGTATGTAACGCAACATCCACCACCTTCAACTGCAAATTCACTTCTCCGTTCCATTCATTTTCGTCTATAGTAAATAAAATATCTAAAGGGGTATTTATTTGCAATAAGTGAAATTTCCCGGGCATATTAAACCCGATACCGGTGAGGGTTGTATTGTTTTGTTTGAGCACAAAACGAATATGCTGTTCTTTTAACAGGCGGGAATAACCGGTATCGGATACATTTCGGGCTAAAAAAACCGGTTTCATATTCTCGGGCCCAAAAGGTTCCATTTGTTGCAGGATATTAAAAAAAGCCGGGGTAATTTCCTGTAATTCAATTTCAGCATCAATGATGATTTCCGGGATGAGCAACCGGTCATCTATGGAAGCGCTTACTACCGCTTCGAATTGGTTGCAAAATGCTTCCAGGTTTTCTGGTAGAAGGGATAGGCCGGCGGCAGCAAAATGCCCGCCGTATGCAACCAGTAAATCTTTGCATGCGTAGATGGCTTCATATAGATTAAAGCCGGGCACACTCCGGGCGCTGCCCGTAATTAACCCTCCGCTTTTGGTAAGCACGATGGTGGGCCGGTGGTAATGTTCAATGACACGGGAAGCAACGATGCCTACCACGCCTTTGTGCCAATGCTCACGGTAAAGCACAGTTGTTTTTTTAGCAGGATGCGAGGGGTCGGCATAGATCATCTCCAGGGCTTCTTCGGTGATGCTGCTATCGGCTTCCTTACGGTCACTGTTATCTGAATGGAGCAATGCGGCCAATTCTTTTGCTTTTCCCGGGTCTTTCTCAATGAAAAGCTGAACGGCTTTACGTGCATCATCCATTCGGCCTGCAGCATTCACCCTGGGTGCAATTACAAAAACTACATTTGTGATGCTCAAATCTTTTTGGATATTGCCCAATTCTATCAATGCTTTGATGCCGGCAGACGGGTTGTTGTTGATTTGCTGTAACCCATGATAAGCCAGTATCCTGTTTTCACCGGTCATGGGCACAATATCTGCGGCAATGGCAGTTGCTACCAGGTCGAGATAACGGTAATACATGTCTGCATCTAAAGAATAATGTTCTGCCAGTGCCGCCATGAGTTTGAATCCAACACCGCAGCCACAGAGTTCTTTGTATGGGTAAGGGCAATCGGTTTGTTTGGGATTGAGTACTGCCGAAGCTTGCGGTACCATCTTACCGGGCAGGTGATGGTCGCAAACAATAAAATCTATTTCCAAAGTTTTGGCATATGCAATAAGTTCGGCCGATTTTATTCCACAATCCAAACTTATGATGAGTGAAAATCCATTGCTGGCTGCATAATCAATCCCGGCTTTGCTAACGCCATATCCTTCGCGGTAACGGTGTGGGATATAATATTCAAGATTTGCTTCATCATAAATACTGGATAAAAAACTGTACATGCAAGCTACCGCGGTTGTACCATCTACATCATAGTCGCCAAACACAAGGATTTTTTGCTGTTCTACGATGGCGTTGTTGATGCGGTTCACAGCTTTTCGCATATCCTTCATCAGCCATGGGCTATGTAAATCATCCAACGATGGCCTGAAGTACAGGCGGGCCTCATCAAAACTGCGTATATTCCTTTGTGTGAGTATTGAGCAAAGGGTGCGGCTGATTTTCAGTGATTGGTGAAGTGTTTCAGTTGCTGTAGGATCGGTAGGTAATATTGTCCATCGTTTCTGCTGCATCAGTACTTTCTATCGGTCGTGTATCGTACCAGTTCTTCCAGTGCTTTTCTTTCAGCAGAATCGGGGAACCTGTACAAAATTTGTAATGCCTCGTCACGGTATGCATTCATTTTTTCATTTGCATACCTGATACCGCCCTGTTGTTCTACGGTTGAGATTACAAACTTAATACTGTCGGCGTTCTTGTTTTCATTTTTGAGGATGTAAATTAAACGCCTTCGGGTGGGTTTATCAATGCGGTTGAGCGTGTAAATAAGCGGGAGGGTAAGTTTTTTTTCTTTGATGTCGTTACCGGTTGGCTTGCCTACATTATCAGTGCCATAGTCGAACAGGTCATCTTTAATCTGGAATGCAATGCCTACTTTTTCACCAAATAATTTCATCTGTTCGGTGACTTCCTTGTTTTTACTGGTACTATATGCGCCAACTCCACAAGCCGAAGAAAGGAGGGAAGCGGTTTTGTTGCGGATGATCTCAAAATAAATATCCTCATCCAGATTAAGCTTCCTTGATTTTTCGAGCTGGAGCAATTCGCCTTCACTCATTTGCCGCACCGCATCCGATAAAATATGCAAATGCTGAAAATCGTCGTGTTCAGTAGAAAGCAACAAACCTTTGGATAGCAGGTAATCGCCAACGAGCACGGCGATTTTATTTTTCCAAATGGCATTAATGGAGAAAAAGCCACGCCTTTCAAACGATTCGTCTACCACATCATCGTGCACCAGGGTAGCGGTATGGAGCATTTCAACCAACGCGGCAGCCCGGTAAGTACTTTCATTCACCGGGCCATGCAGTTTAGCGCTGAGGAACACAAACATGGGACGAAGCTGCTTGCCTTTCCTTTTGATAATGAACTTCATAATACGGTCGAGCATCGGCGTTTTACTACGTACCGCATCGGCAAACTTCTTCTCAAAAGTTGCCAGCTCATCCCCGATCGTATTTTTTACAAAATCCATTAAAAGAATGGCAATTTAATGCAGTACAAGCCCTTAGCAAAGTATTTATTTGGTTTAAGGAGCCTGGCCTATACCATTTTGCATGGTTGGAAGCAGCATAATCCATCACCCGAAGGTCTGCAATATGTGCAAAATCTGTCTGTATAAATGCCTGAAACATAAATAAATGCTAAAAAATTTTGGTTTTTGGCACTCATTAGATAAATTTGCGTTTAATCAACTCGTATATTTAGAAAATTATCAATCATTAAGTTATGTCAAGCAAAAAGTACAAATTATTATTGGCGATGATCTTCCTGCTTGCAGGGGGGACATTTGCTCAAAACAATCCCGGCCCTAAATCTACCAGCGGGTACGACGTGTACGACTCTACCGTTATTACCCGTAAAAGACAACCACAACAGAACGAATTCTGGAACAACTCTTACAACTTCCCTTCCAAACCACGCAACATGTGGGAAATTGGTATCTCGGGTGGTGCGTTCAATTTATCGAGTGACGTTCCTACCGTGTTCCCAACTTTTGGTTTTGCGGCTCACGTAAGAAAAGCATTTGGTTATGTATTCTCTTTGAGGTTACAGTATTTGAACGGAACGGCTAAAGGATTGAACTGGAATGCTTCCAGCAACTTTAGCAAGAACGATGCATTGGCCAATGTGTACAGTGCACCGGTTAGGACTTCTTCAGGCCAGCTGATCACTACCATTCCTGGTCAGGCTGCTGAAATGGTGTATTACAATTACAAAAACAAATCTCAGGACCTGAGCTTACAGGGTATCATTACTCTTAACAACATTCGTTTCCACAAAAACAAAACTGGTTTTGTAATTTATGGTGGTGCCGGTATCGGTGCTACTGCTTATGAAACCATGGTAAATGCAAGAAGGGAAGGAGACGGAACTGATTACAGCGCATTGTATGCTGATATCTTCAACAACAACGAATACAAATACAAGAACAGGAAAGACATCCGTAAAGCGTTGAAAGACGGTATGGATGACACTTACGAAACCCCGGCAGAAAACCAGGGCGAACGCAGGCCTAAATTAGGCGACCAAACTTTACAGTTCTCTTCAACTGTTTTAGCTGGTGTTGCTTTCAAATTGGGCAAGCGTATCAACATCGCGTTGGAAAATCGCCACACTTTTGTGAAAGACGATTTGCTCGACGGTCAGCAATGGCAGGAGCATGCAACCGGTGATGCATCTTTAACCGGCAACTGGGATTCATACAACTACCTTTCACTTGGTTTGAACTTCAACCTGGGTGCTAAGTCTGTAGAACCACTCTGGTGGCTGAACCCACTGGATTATGCTTATGGCGAACTCAACAACCCACGCCATACCAAATTCCCCAAACCTGTATATGATGATTCAGACGGAGACGGGGTATTGGATCAGTTAGACCGTGAGCCAAACACTCCGGCAGGTTGCCCTGTTGATACACATGGTGTTACTAAAGATACAGATGGTGATGGCGTTCCAGATTGCAAAGACAAGCAATTGATCACTCCTACAGAGTGCCAGCCTGTTGATGCGGATGGTGTGGGTAAATGCCCAGAGCCTGAGTGCTGCAAAAACATTAAGCCAGAACCAGAAGTGATTTGCCCTACAGACTATCCTAGCCTTTCTTTCAAAGGAAATACAGTTGCTTTGAGCAAAGATGTAAAAGCAATGCTCGCTACTGTTGCTGCTAAAATGAAAGCCAATCCAACTTGTAATATTACCATCAATGGCTACCCAGAAGCATCTAAGGCTTCACAGGCGGTATGCCAGAAGAGGGTTGATGCGGTGAAACAATACCTGGTTGAAAAAGAAGGTATCAGCGCCGACAGGATCACTACTAACTGCGAAGTTGGTGGCGGAGACAAGAATACCATCGATATCAAATCGAACTAATAAAATAAGTATTAATTCCACTTTTTGCTCAATGATCAGGCCCTCCCTTTTGGGGGGGCCTTGTCTTTATAAACTACTTAACATCCCTTTTTTGGTGATTAAACATTTTACGGGCATTTTTGACTAAAATCCATTAATTTTGCACTTCTTTATGCGTTCACTAAAAGTTTTAATGCCGGTCCTTTGTTTGGTAGCCCTGCTGGCTTCCTGCAATAAATTCAGCAAGGTTCAAAAAAGCAAAGACTACGATTATAAACTGGCCAAAGCCGAAGAGTATTACGGAAAGAAAAAGTACCGTTATGCCCAACAGTTATATGAGGAGTTATTCCCTGTATACAAAGGCACGCAAAAGTTTGAAGATCTTTATTATAAATATGCTTACTGCTTTTATAATATGGAAATGTACCGGGATGCCGAGAATCTTTTCAAAGGGTACCTGGAAGTCTTTCCAAACAGTGAAAAAGCAGAAGAAGTTGATTACATGCGGGCATATTGTTTTTACAAACAGTCACCCAAGCTCGAATTGGAGCAGGTAAACACGGTAA
>JBPOHG010000238.1:0-33690 GCA_052035835.1 Bacteroidota bacterium
GGTAAACGAAAAAATTTATTACAGGCAGCCAATCCGCTGGCAGGATATGCTTTGGGCGAAATGAGCATCTTCACCATCAAAGCCAACGATGGTTCCGATTTGTATTGCCGCATGTTTAAACCAGCCGCATTTGATCCTGCCAGGAAGTACCCGGTTGTAGTGTATTGGTATGGCGGACCTCATGCGCAGCTTATCCTCAATGGATGGAATGGCGGGGCAGGGGATTATTGGTTCCAGTATATGGCCGAAAGAGGTTATGTAGTGTTTACCTTAGATACAAGGGGCAGCAGCAACCGGGGTAAACAATTTGAACAGGCCATTTTCCGCAAAGCCGGGGCTGCGCAGATGGAAGATATGCTGGCGGCCGTTCAATTCCTTACATCTCAATCTTTCGTGGATGCTGATAAAATGGGTTTGTTTGGATGGAGTTATGGAGGGTTTATGACAACCAGTTTTATGCTCAACCATCCCGGTGTTTTTAAAGTTGCAGTTGCAGGGGGGCCGGTGATTGACTGGAAGTATTATGAGATCATGTACACAGAGCGCTACATGGATACACCCCAGGAAAACCCGGATGGGTATGATGCCACTAATCTTACCAAGCAGGTAGGTAAATTAAAAGGGAAGCTGTTGCTCATACATGGTATGCAGGATAATGTTGTGCTGCAACAACATTCGGTGCTTTTTGTGAAAGCGGCAGTAGATAAAGCTGTGCAGGTAGATTATATGATTTATCCCGGCCATGAGCACAATGTGTTGGGGAAAGACAGGGCACACCTGTATCAAAAAGTAACCGATTATTTTATGCAGTATTTGCCATAATGGGAGAAGTGTTTATTGATACCGTTAACCGCATATTGAGCATCCGGGCAAATATATGGTTGTATGGAGCTGCAGCCAATGCTGCACTTGCAACAGTGGTAGCATCCGATATTGAACGCTGCTGGAACGAGCCTGCTGCATCCTTACAACGAAAGGGCCAATGGTATGATATTCGTTTCTCTATAGTTGGTTATTACAGTGATAGCCTTTCCCCGCTGGAAGTAGTATCTAATACTGATCCTGCCAATAATTATTTCAGGATAGAACCTTATGCCAGGGGCAATATTTCCTATGTAGACGGGATACATTCCAACACAGGCTATTTTCTTGCAGATAACCTGATGAACCATTCTACAACAGCTGCACATGAGTTCGGCCATACGCTGGGGTTAGTACATCCTCAAGATATAGACATTCGTGGAAAAGGGGCGCCTGGTATCATGTATCCTCGCGGCACTATTGTAGACCCTCCTTACCAGTACGACCCTAATGCACTTCCGTTGGCGCCGGGAGGAACCATGAACCCTTTTTCAAGAAAGGTAAGCCTCGAAGAAATTGAATTGCTTCAACTGCATCGCCTCCGGTTCAATGAGTTTGGAAAAGCCGTCATTGGTGGCTTTAGTTCTGTTTGGCACGACGCAGAACATCCATAAAAACCTTTTATCAAATAAATTGCTGCTATCATACCCGAAATCTGCTACCTTGTAGCTTAAAACTGTTTAATAGCTATGTCTATCCTCAGTGTAGAGAACCTTTCAAAAAATTATGGGCCTGTTCAGGCATTGAAAAATGTGAGTTTTTCTGTGCCAAAGGGTACGGTGTTTGGCATCCTTGGCCCTAACGGTAGTGGTAAAACGACCCTGTTGGGTATTGTCATGGATATCCTCAAACCCACCAGCGGCCATTTCAAACTATTCAATCAGGTGCCGGGTGGTGAACAGCGAAAGCAAATTGGCACCCTCCTGGAAACCCCGAATTTTTATCATTATTTATCTGCCGATGAGAACCTCAAAATAACTGCTGCTATCAAAGGAAGAGGGGAAGATGATATCGACCGTGTTTTGAAAATAGTGGACTTAGAGAAAAGAAGAAAATCAAAATTTTCAACTTATAGCCTGGGTATGAAACAACGGCTGGCAATAGGCGGGGCTTTGCTGGGAAATCCGGATGTTTTGATATTTGATGAACCAACCAATGGGCTCGATCCCGTAGGCATTGCTGAGATAAGGCAGCTGATAAAAAAATTGTCTCAGGAAGGCATCACCATTATTATGGCAAGCCACCTTCTTGATGAAGTTGAAAAAGTATGTACGCATGTTGCCATACTCAAACAGGGTACACTCATTACACATGGGGACGTAAACGAAATTTTAGTGAATGAAGATGTGGTTGAATTAACAGCTGCAAACCTCGAATCGCTTAAAAAAGCGTTGCTTCTCATGCCTGGAAACAGCCATGTAAGCATCAAAGAAAATGCTGTACAGGCATTTTTCCCATCTGGTACTGCCGATTTGGCTGCGATCAACCGTTTTTGTTTCGATCAGGGGATCGTTTTGTCGGGCCTTCAATTAAAAAAGAAGAGCCTCGAAAGCAAATTTTTTGAACTTACCAACTAATTCAAATTCTTTTACTGATGATGCATCTTTTGAAAATTGAATGGCTTAAAATAAAGAACTACCGCACTTTTCTTGTTATCGCATTGTTTTTTGTGTTGGGAGTATTTACCACCAATTATATTGTATTCAGTGTGTTTAAAAATATGGTGAATGAAGCAAATGTTACTGCGATCATGGGGCGGTTCAATCCATATGATTTTAATTATACCTGGCAAACGACCAGTTATGCAACAGGTTTTTTGCTGATGCTGCCTGCTTTGTTGTTAATTATACTGGTTACTAATGAATATACCTTTCGCACCAACCGGCAGAATATCATCGATGGATGGTCGAGGGAGGAATTTGTGAATGTAAAAATGACGATGGCTGCCATATTTGCAATCGTATCTACCGTTTTAGTGTTGTTTTCTGCATTGTTGTTTGGGTTATTGTCGGGCACTTCGTTTTCAATGAACGGTTTTTCACATATATTCTTTTTCTTTTTAAAAGCGCTCTCCTATAACCTGTTGGCTGTACTGATTTCGGTATGGGTGAGGCGTACGGGCTTTGCCATCGGGATATATTTTATTTACCTCGGTGCCGAAAATATCATTGCCCAGTTACTGGATGTGTGGAGCATAAAACTCAGGGCTGATCATGGCCTCGATTTGGGAAGCATGGGGGATTATCTTCCTATGAATGCTTCAGATGGGTTGCTGACTTTTCCCGATAACCCGGCTAAAATGCTCTCTAAAGCCATCCTTCCAACCGATTACACGGTAGTGGTAATGGTATTTGCTTTTCTGTATGTTGTATTTTTTTATTGGCTGGGCCGGCGAAAAGTACTCCTTAAAGACCTGTAAACTCAGGTATCCTTTTGATTGGCAAGTAAATTTGTAAGGGCTTCCTGCAATAGTGGATACTGAAAAGTAAACCCTGTTTCCTGAATTTTTTGGCTGCTCACGGTACAGCTCTTCAGCACTTCGATGCTTCGTTCTCCCATCATGATTTTTAGAACGAATGTGGGGACATTCATGGTTATGAACTTATTTCCATTTCTTATGCGGGCAAGTGTTTTTACAAGTGTTTTATTTGTAACAGGTGAAGGGCTCGTTGCATTATAAGAGCCATGCAATGCACTGTTTTCGATGGCATGGATATACATCCTGCAAAGATCGGTCAGATGGATCCAACTGATTACTTGTTTACCACTGCCAAGAATAGACGCAATTCCGAAACGAAGGGGTTTAATAAATTCGGGAAGCGCCCCGGCTTTGTCAGACAAAACTATGCCTGTACGAAGTTTACATACCCTGATACCCATGCAGACAGCTTCGTCTGCAGCCAATTCCCATAAGCGGCAGGTATTGCCCAGGAAATCATTGGCTGCCGGGGATGATTCAAGAAAAGGGGCCACCGGATCCAAATCGGGGCCATACCAGCCGGTAGCAGAAGCGCTGATGAGTGCTTTAACATGGTGTTTGCCGGGTTGTAATTTTTGAAGGATCAGTTCTATGCTTTTGGTGCGGGTTGAAAGTATTTCTTTTCGATAAGCAGCATCCCATTTCTTATCAACTACCCCTGCACCTGCCAGGTGAATAATATAATCTGCCTTTAGCAATGCAGCTTCATCAACCTTAAAATTGTCAATATCCCAGTAAGCATATTGTAAATGAGCAGTGCCGGTATGTTTTTGGGGGCTTCGGGTAAATATGATCACATGATAGCCTCTTTCCACCAACATTTTGCTTAACTGGGTTCCTACCAATCCGGTTCCTCCTGTGATGACAATTGTTTGCATGGTTATAGTTGTAAACATAAAACAAATACCAGTAGAAAATGTTTAGTGGGGGAAGGGCGGTAATTTAGTCGTAATTTTAAATAAAGAATTTGCAATGAAGAAATTATTGATCAGTTGTTTATTATTGGTATCGGCCTCCACAATGGTGAATGCGCAACAAATCATTTACTCCGATCACAATAAGAAGGATGCAAGGGACATGCTTTTCGAGATCATTGGAAAATTCGATGGCAATGTGCTGGTGTACAAAAATATCTCACGCAAACACAGCATAACCCAGTACGATGCCGACATGAAAATCAAAGAAACCATTGCATTGGATTTTGTACCCGACCGTACCATTAATGTTGATTTTGTTTCATACCCGGAGTATTTTTTTATGATTTACCAGCACCAGAAAAACGGCATTGTTTACTGTGATGCAGTAAAGATTGGTAAAGATGGTAAGGCATTAACAGCCCCCTCAACGCTCGACACTACCAAAATTGGTTTTTTTGCCGACAACAAAATATATACTACTACCAACAGCGAAGACAAACAAAAAATCCTCATATACAAAAGGCATATCAAGAATGATAACATCACCATTGGTACCAGGCTTTTTGACGCATCTCTACAGTTGCTGGATAGCACACGCCGTTACCTGCGATTCGATGACAGAAGGGAGGTATACAGCGAGATCAGCGTTGCCAATGATGGCACTTTTGTGTTTGCCCGTGAAACACGGAAATCTTCATGGGACAATTCAAGTGGTTTGGAGGTACAGGTACGAAAGCAGGGAACAGACAGCATACAGATTATTGATTTGCCATTGTACAAAAAGTATGTTGAGGATGTTGCTATCAAAATAGATAACCTCAACCGGCGCTTCATCATCAATTCATTTTATTTTGGCAAACGCCGGGGAAGCGTGGAAGGCTTATTTTCTTCATTGATTGATATGAATGGAGTAAATCCAAAAAAACTGGCCTTTAATGTTTTCGCCGATTCACTTCGTTCTAAGATCAACTCAAATGATCAATACCGGTTTGTGTTCGATAACCTTATTACAAGGAATGTAGTAGTGAAAAAGAACGGCGGGTTTGTTATTACTGCAGAGGATTTTTATACTGAAACCATGAATGCCAACAATGCATGGAACCGCAGTTATTTCAATAGTATGAGTCCGTATACAAATGATTATTACCTCTACAGCCCGTATTATTATGGATACAGGCCATGGAATAATTTTGGCCAATCCACCATGCGGTTTTATTATGACGATGTGGTTGTGGCCAGTTTAGACAGTTCATTGAAACTACAGTGGAATAATATCATACATAAAAAGCAGTATGATATTGATAATGACAACTTCCTGTCATATTCTATCATGAATGCAGGCGGGGAACTTCATTTCCTTTTTATAGAAAAAGATAACCAGAAACAAATCATCAGCAACCATAGCGTAAGTGCAGATGGTTCTTTAAAAAGGTACCCTACATTAAAGAGCAACGAAAAGGGCTATTCTTTTATGCCCAGGCTTGCCAAACAGGTGGGGGCAAGGCAAATGATCGTCCCTTTTATTTACCTCAGCAAAATCGGTTTTGCAAAAATTGATTTTTAATGCTTAGGTGCAACACTTTTTTAAAAGCCCGTAAATCAGCATCTTTGTATCCTTTTATAACCGGATAATTTTTATTTGTGACAGGCACTTTCAAAGCCAATATTCCATACAATAATTTTTTACTGTTCCTGTATGGGCTATTCCTGAAATGGCCGTTGTTCCTTCGCCCATCAGTTCCTTCTGTTCAAAAAGGGGATAGCTTTCTCTATAAAACGATGCTCAACTGGCTTAGTCCGGCAGGAAAAAGTTTTCCGCACATTTATAGTATTATCATTGTATTGCTTATTTACCAGCAGGCTATCAGCCTTAATAAACTGGTAAATAACCAGCGGCTATTGCCCAAGCCCAATTATCTCACCGGCATGAGTTATATATTGCTTACATCTGTCTTTCCTGGTTGGTTTGGGCTACATGCCCCACTGCTGGTAACCAGCCTGCTGATTGCAGTTTTGCCGGCTTTATGCAGTTTACACAACCGGCCCGATGCAAAAACAACTTTGTTTAATATCGGGCTGATAACAGGGCTTTCCATTTTATTGTATTTCCCATCGATTGTGTTTCTCATACTTGTATTATCTGGAATTACCATTACCCGTACGTTTCGTTTGCCCGAATGGATCATTGTATTCCTGGGCACATTAACGCCTTATTATTTTATCTGGGCATGGATATTTCTCACCAACAATACCTCCATCGACATGTCTCCCGGCTTCGCTCTCAGCATGCTGCAGATGCCGGGTACCGTATGGGCTTATATCGCCCTGGGTATGCTGCTATTCACCATCATTGTAGGGTTGATTTTTATTCAGAATAATATGCGGAGGTTATTGGTGCAATCGAGGAAAAGCTGGAGTATCTTATTCATTTTCCTGTTGGTTGCCATCCTGGTACCATTTCTCAACTTTTCACCTTCATTTAGTTACTGGATTTTAAGCGCCACCCCCCTGGCGGTAATTATGGCGGCAGCTTTTCACTACCCCGATAAGAAATGGTTTCCACAAGCCATGCACTGGGGGCTGGCAATACTGGGGGCTGTAATGGGATATTTTTATGTGATGAAGTAACACAAGTACTTTAATTTTGCGAAGCAATTAGTTTTTATCATCCGCAAAATATTATTTCATGAAATTTGGTGTGGTCGTTTTTCCCGGGTCCAACTGCGACAGGGACATGATAGATGCCCTGCAAAACGACATTCAGCAAGAGGTGGTTGTATTGTGGCACAAAGACCGCGACATTAGCATGTTTGATAAAAATGATTGCATCGTTTTACCCGGCGGCTTTAGTTATGGCGATTATTTGAGGTGCGGGGCCATTGCACGCTTTAGCCCAATGATGCAAAGTGTACGTTCTTTTGCTGAAAAAGGGGGAAAAGTACTGGGTGTTTGCAATGGTTTTCAGATACTCTGTGAAAGCGGGCTTCTTCCCGGCGTCTTGTTGCGCAATGCACATCAGCAATTTGTATGTAAAAATGTATACCTCAAAGCAGCATCTGTAAAAGCTGATAAAATACTCACCATCCCTGTCGCACACGGGGAAGGCAGGTATTATGCAGGGGAAGCATTGCTCGATTCGATCGAAAAAAATAACCAGGTAATTTACCGCTATTGTAATGAACAGGGCAATGTGAACCAGGAAGGAAATCCCAACGGCGCTTTGGCAAATATCGCCGGCATTTGTAATGAAAACCGTACGGTTTTTGGCATGATGCCCCATCCCGAAAGGGCTTGCAGCCGGTTATTGGGAAATGAGGACGGGCGCCAAGTATTCAGGGCACTCTTTGGCATCTGAGATAAGTAAGATTAACATTCTTTAACAAGCTGAGCAGCAATTCTATAATATTTTTGACGTTAGTAAATAGCAGGCTTATGAAACAAATAGTATTATTTTTTACTCTGTTGATGGGAACAGCCGTTGTACAAGCACAGGTTGAAAATCCCGTGAAATGGTCCTATTCGGCAAAGAAAATATCCGATAAACAGTACGAACTGCACATTACGGCTACACTCGATCCCAAATGGCATATTTATGCACAGGATGCCGGCGAAGGCCCCGAGCCTACTACCATTCGTTTCTCTGCCAACCCCCTGGTTAAAATAGATGGTAAAGTGAAAGAAGCAGGAAAGCTGGAGAAAACCTATGACCCTAATTTTAAATCAACACTTAAATATTACAGCAATACAGTAGATTTTGTACAAAAAGTGAAGCTGAAGTCTTCTGCTGCAACTGTTGTAAAAGGTACGATTACTTACATGGTTTGTAATGACCATAAATGCCTTCCACCGAAAGAAATTCCTTTTTCCATAAAAGTCGACGGCAAATAATTTTTAATTTTACTCAATCCCGAATATTCGGGATTTTTTATTGAATTCCCATGCAGTTATTCAGGTATTTCATCGGTATCATCGTTTCATACTTTTTTGTTCAGGAAACCATTCATGCACAGGATAGCAGCCAGGTTAAATGGGAAATCATTGCTACTAAAACTGCAGAAAAAAAGTATGAGGTTACATTTAAAGGGGGCATTAAAGAAGGTTGGCACCTGTATGCTGCCGATGCAAACGAAGGAATAAAAGGGATTGAAATTGTTTACAACGATTCTTCGGTCATCAATGAAACGCCCGCTCTTCAATTATCATTTGTTGAAATTCCCGATAAAGTTTTTGAAGGTGCCCCCAAAAAAGTAATTACCGGAATTGTTAGTATTAAGCATCAGCTGAGTTTTCCCGGAGAAGTACCACCTACACTCAAAGCCACCATTTCTTATGAGGTAGCCAATGACGCAAATTTTATTCCGGAGGAACAGAAATTGCCGGTGGTATTGGATGCCGAAAAAGCTTCCAGGGTGAACAATAGGATACTGGTGCCTTCAATTGATATTAAAAGCCCGTTTACCAACTGTGGAGCCAATGCTGCTGCAGGTTCAGAAACTGCTTCCAAAGGATTGGCAGGATTGTTTTTGCTTGGATTTTTAGGTGGATTGGTAGCATTGCTCACGCCTTGCGTATTCCCCATGATCCCACTTACGGTTTCGTTTTTTACCAAAAAAGCTGTATCCCGAAAAGCCGGTGTTAAGAACGCATTCCTGTATGGCTTTTTTATTTTTCTTATTTATATCCTGCTGAGTGTACCTTTTCATTTCCTCGATTCCATCAAACCCGAGATCCTCAATAATATTTCAACCAATGTATACCTGAATGTATTTTTCTTTGTGATATTCATTGTGTTTGCCTTGTCTTTCTTCGGATTTTATGAGATCACACTGCCTGCTTCTTTTTCCAGTGGGGTTGATAGCAAAGCAGGGGTAGGAAATATTGCCGGGATCTTTTTTATGGCTTTAACCCTGGCCCTGGTTTCATTTTCCTGCACCGGCCCTATTCTGGGTTCATTGCTTGCAGGATCATTGACTTCAAATGGCGGGGCGATGCAATTAACGGCTGGCATGGGCGGTTTCGGATTGGCGTTGGCATTGCCTTTTGCGCTGTTTGCACTGTTCCCCAACTGGCTGAAAGCAATGCCCAAATCTGGCGGATGGTTAACAACTGTAAAAATTGTATTGGGTTTTATTGAGCTTGCCCTCGCATTGAAATTCCTGTCAAATGCCGACCTGGTAGAACATTGGGGTTTATTGAAAAGAGAAGTATTTATCGCACTATGGGTGATCATTGGGGCCGGTTTAAGTGTGTACCTTTTTGGCAAATTAAAGTTTCCGCACGATACGCCGCCCAGGAAAATACGAGGGGGCAGGTTGATCATCGGGATTATAGTTGCCCTATTTACATTGTACCTGTTGCCCGGGCTCACCAATACCAAATGGGCCAATTTAAAACTCATCAGCGGTTTTCCCCCACCGTTATATTACAGCATTTATCAACAGGATTCGGATTGTGTCCTGGGATTGAACTGTTCACGGGATTATGATCAGGGTTTAAGCATGGCAAAAGCTGCCAACAAACCCATTTTACTCGATTTCACCGGTTATGCTTGTGTGAATTGCCGGCGTATGGAAGAAAATGTGTGGAGCAATGAAGATGTATATAAATTGATGAAAGATAGTTTTATAGTGGTTTCTCTGTATGTGGATGATAAAAAGAAACTTCCGGCAGCTCAACAATTTACTTACCGGTCGAAAACCGGGGTTGAAAAGGAAATTATCACTGTTGGGGATAAATGGTCAACATTTGAAACAGAAAATTTCGCTAACAATGCCCAACCACTATACGCCATTTTAAATACCAATGAGCAATTGCTCAGCCATCCTGTTGGTTATATGCCATCTGCAAAAGAATACCTGGCCTGGTTGCAATGTGGCCTGGATGCATTTAAAAAAAAATAGCCATTCCCTACATGAGAATGGCTAACGAATTGGGGGTTACAGGTTTTATTATAAAGCGATTTGCTTTTCTGTCATCATTTTGCGGAGGTTGATCAAACCATAACGCATGCGGCCAAGGGCCGTATTGATACTGCATTTGGTTAGCGCCGAAATTTCTTTAAAACTCAGGTCTGCATAATGGCGCAGGATTATTACTTCGCGTTGGTCTTCAGGAAGCATATCAATCATTTTTCTTACACGGTCGTGGCTTTGTTCGGCCATCATACGTTGATCGGCACCGGCTTCTGAAAAATTCAGTACTTCAAATATGTCGCGGTCATCGCTGGTTTTAATGCTCGGACTGCGTTTTACTTTTCTGAAATGGTCTACACATAGGTTGTGTGCAATACGCATGGCCCATGGTAAAAACTTGCCTTCATCTGTATAACGGCCACCTTTCAATGTGTCGATGATACGGATAAATACATCCTGGAAAATATCTTCAGCGAGATATTTATCTTTTACCAGTAAATAAATAGATGTGTAAATTTTCTCTTTGTAACGAACAACTAAGGTTGCAAGAGCATTTGCATCTCCGTCCATGTATGAACGTACGAGTTGCTGGTCGGTAAGGTTGTTAAGGCATTTCATAAAGCTTCTACAGTTTAAATGGTTTTGGACTAAGTTACAGGTCCAATAGAGGAGAAAATTTGCGTAGAAGTCTAATTAGATAGGCAACGACGGCTTTTCACTTTATTGGATATTGGTGATGTGAAAATAGTGATAAAATGGAATCCGCCAAATCTTTTAAAAATTTTTTTTCAAAGATTTGAAAACTAAAGTACTTCTTCTCGAATTACATCGTATAACTACGTAGTAATTTTATCAAGATTTTCACAATTCACGGTAATAACCTCATTTTCAGGTATTTTGCAGCCGATGAAAAGCAGTACAGCAATTAAAAAAACAAACAAACCCTCTTCTAATATAGATGATGGGATATATATAAAGGGCGCACGGGTGCACAATTTGAAGGATGTAACGGTAACGATACCACGAAATAAGCTGGTTGTGGTAACCGGTGTATCGGGTTCGGGAAAATCATCACTTACTATCGATACTTTGTTTGCAGAAGGGCAGCGCAGGTATGCCGAGAGTTTAAGTGCTTATGCACGCCAGTTTATGCAACGGATGAATAAACCCGATGTTGATTATATAAAAGGCCTTTGCCCTGCCATTGCGATTGAGCAAAAAGTCATCACACGTACACCCAGGAGTACGGTAGGAAGTATGACAGAGATTTATGATTACCTCCGCCTCCTGTTTGCAAGGGCAGGCAAAACGATTTCACCCATCAGCGGGCGGGAAGTGAAGAAAGATGATGTAGCCGATGTGATCAAAGCAATGAATGATTTACATGAAGCAGACAAAATTCTCCTACTCGTACCGTTAAAGAAACATGCCAACAGGGATAACAGGGAAGAACTGAATATTCTCCTTCAAAAAGGCTTTTCCAGGATTTATCACCAACAGGAAGTATACCGTATTGAAGAATTACTGGAATCGGGTGCTAAAGACCCTTTGCCATCAACTGATAAGAAAAAAGGAACTGAAACATATGTGTTAATCGACCGGCTGGTAAAGAAGGAATTCGATGAAGATGACCTGCACCGTATTTCGGATTCGGTTACTACTGCATTTTATGAAGGCGACGGATCCATGTTAATGGAAGTGAATGGAAAGAAAGCGATACCCTTTAGTAACCAGTTTGAATTAGATGGTATCCGTTTTGAAGAACCGGTTCCTAATCTCTTTTCTTTCAACAACCCCTTTGGCGCCTGCCCCACCTGTGAAGGGTTCTCACAAGTGCTGGGCATCGATCCCGACCTTGTAATTCCGGATAAACGGTTAAGCCTGTACGAAGATGCCGTTGCGCCATGGAAAGGTGAAAAACTAAGTGTATGGAAGGATGCATTTATCAGGGCAGCAAAGAAATTTGATTTTCCTGTAAACAAACCCGTAATGGACCTCAGTTCTTCACAACTAGAGGCATTGTGGAACGGCAACCAACATGTGAATGGTATCAACGACTTTTTTAAAGAAGTAGAACAAAATCTATATAAAGTACAATACAGGGTGTTATTGAGCCGGTATCGCGGACGTACTTTGTGCCCCGATTGTAAAGGGTACCGATTGCGTAAAGAAGCGTTGTATGTTAAGATTGGGGAAAGGCATATTGGCGAATTGTGTGAGTGGCCTGTTCGTGACCTGCTGCAATGGTTCGGGAAACTTAAATTGTCTGATTTTGACAAAACAGTTGCCAAAAGAATTCTTACTGAAATTGAGCATCGCCTGAAGACCCTGATGGATGTAGGCCTCGGGTACTTAACATTAAACAGGCTTGCCAATTCATTGAGCGGAGGGGAGAGCCAGCGCATTCAGCTTACCCGAAGCCTGGGGAGTAACCTTACCAACTCACTGTATATACTAGACGAACCTTCCATTGGTTTGCATAGCCGTGATACAGAACGCCTGATCTCAGTATTAAAAGAGCTACGAGACCTCGGGAATACTGTAGTGGTGGTAGAGCATGATGAATTAATGATGAAAGAGGCCGATTATATCATTGATATGGGCCCGTTAGCCAGCCATTTAGGAGGAGAAGTGGTTGCAGAAGGCGATTACAAAGCAATCATTAAAGACAAGAATAGCCTCACAGGCCAATACCTTTCCGGGAAACTATCTATTGAGGCACCGGTACGTACCCGTAAATGGACAAGGTCTGTTACCATCGAAGGCGCCATACAAAATAACCTCAAAAATATCACTGTTGAATTTCCTCTGCAGGTATTGTGTGCCGTTAGTGGCGTGAGCGGAAGTGGGAAAACAACGCTGGTGAAACAGATACTGTACCCCGCATTGAAGAAAGAACTGGGAGAGTTTGTAGATAAACCCGGATTGTTTCACGGGCTGGCAGGTGATGTTGGTTTTATTAAACAAATTGAACTCGTAGATCAAAACCCAATTGGTAAATCGAGCCGGAGCAACCCGGTAACTTATATCAAGGCTTATGACGAAATCAGGGACTTGTATGCAAAACAACCCCTCAGTAAGATGCGGGGCTTTCAACCCAGGCATTTTTCCTTTAATGTAGATGGTGGGCGTTGCGATACCTGCAAAGGCGAAGGGGAACAAATTGTTGAAATGCAGTTTCTCGCCGATGTGCACCTGCAATGTGATGTATGTGGTGGAAAACGGTTCAAGGAAGAAGTACTCGATGTTCGGTACAATGGAAAAAACATTTTTGATGTGCTCGAAATGAGTGTTGATGAAGCGATTGCCTTTTTCTCAGAGGATATAAAAACAGGAAAGGATATCGCCAATGCCATCAGGCCACTCAGTGATGTAGGCCTCGGATATGTAAAACTCGGCCAGTCATCTAATACTTTAAGCGGAGGAGAAGCACAGCGTGTGAAACTTGCTTCATTTCTTGGCAAAGGAAAAACCCTGGGCAGTATTTTGTTCATTTTCGATGAACCTACAACCGGTTTGCATTTCCATGATATCAAAAAATTACTGGCATCCTTTAATGCATTGGTTGAACAGGGCCATTCAATCATTGTTATCGAACACAATACCGATGTGTTGAAAAGCTGCGATTGGATTATAGACCTTGGCCCGGAGGCAGGAGAAGATGGCGGACAATTAGTATTTGAAGGCAAACCCGCCGACCTGGCAAAAATCAAAAAAAGCCATACAGCAAGGTTCCTCTAATGGTTACCTCAGCCGTTCGCTGTCGCGGATGATCTTATTGTCGCGATTGATGCCTTTTACAGCCAGGAATAAAAAAGCCAGGATCAGCAATTGTAACAAGGCGGTGAGTGCATAAGTGCCCGATAAAAAGCTGCTGGATTCCCGGTAATAAAGGAATAAAAGAATAACTTCCACGAGCATCGCTACTACGGTTATACGCAGTTGAGTGGTACGGTTTCTGAATAAGAAAATGCAAACCAACGACAGTACGGCCACTACAATGGTGAGTAGCATCAGCACAAAATGATTGGCATCTGGCAATAATTTATAAGACGGGATCCCTTCTTTGTTGGTACCAATATAGAAAGGCATGGTAAAACTTAAAATGGCACAGGCAGATGCCAATAGCAGCCACACGGATTGTATTCTCTGTAACATAAAATTTCAATTAGCTGTGATCAAATTATCCCAGTTGAGGATATAATGGAAATGCCTGCATGAAAGATTTTACATCTTGTTTCACTGCAGCTATGGTAGCTTCATCGTCGATATTGCTTAATACGCGGTCGATAAAGTTTACCACTGTTTCCATATCTGTTTCTTTCATCCCCCTGGTGGTGATGGCGGGTACACCTACCCGAATGCCCGATGTAACAAATGGGCTTTTATCATCGAATGGAACTGCATTTTTATTAAGGGTAATATGTGCCCGGTCGAGTGTTTCCTGTGCTTTTTTCCCTGTAATATTTTTATTGCGCAGGTCTATCAACATGAGATGGTTATCGGTACCACCGCTGATGATCTGGTAATCTCTGGCAACAAATGCTTTTGCCATTGCCTGGGCATTGCGTTGTACCTGTTGAATATATGTAGTGTATTCATCGGTAAGCAATTCTCCGAAAGCAACTGCTTTTGCAGCGATCACATGCTCTAATGGACCGCCCTGCGTGCCAGGGAAAACTGCCATGTCGAGCAGGTGGCTCATCATGCGGATGTTCCCTTTAGGGTCTTTCAATCCGAAAGGGTTTTCGAAGTCCTTTTTCATTAAAATAATTCCGCCTCTTGGCCCACGCAGGGTTTTATGCGTTGTGCTGGTTACAAAATGGCAATGATCGAAAGGAGAGGAAAGCAGTCCCTTCGCGATCAGTCCGGCCGGGTGTGCCATATCGCATAATACAAATGCATTGATCTCGTCGGCTACTTTACGGATACGGGCATAATCAATATCGCGGCTATAAGCTGAAGCGCCACAGATAATCAAAGAAGGTTTTTCGGTGCGTGCTTTTTCCTCGAGCATTTCATAATCTATCAGTCCGGTTTCTTTCTTTACACCATAAAAGAATGGTTTGTATAATTTCCCCGAAAAATTAACGGGAGATCCATGGGTAAGGTGGCCGCCCATGCTTAAATCGAGCCCCAGTATTTTATCTCCAGGTTGCAGGATAGCCATCATAAGCGCCGCATTCGCCTGGGCTCCGCTATGTGGCTGTACATTGGCATATTCGCAATTGAAAACTTTTTTGATACGGTCGATGGCCAGTTGTTCAACCTGGTCTACAATCTCACAGCCACCATAATAACGGCGTCCGGGATAACCTTCTGCATACTTATTGGTAAGGGAGGTCCCCATGGCCTGCATCACCTGTAAGCTGGTGAAATTTTCGCTGGCAATGAGTTCAATACCATTGCGTTGCCTTTCTAGTTCTTTTCCTATCAGGTCAAATATTTCCTTATCCATTTGCATATGTAATATAATTATGTAGCAAATATAAGCCTGGCATCATTCAAAATAACCTGCTGTATTTCTTTCAGCTGAAGTGTTAATGATTTTGATAATGTGTTCACTTTACACAAAATGTATTATTTTCACTGCCCCGAAAGGGCAATTATTCTAAACCAGTTTACTTCTTCAATAGAAGGGATTTGTAATGAAGGCCATAATTCCAGTTGCGGGTGCAGGTACTAAGCTTCGGCCGCATACATATACACAACCCAAAGCGCTAATTCCATTAGCCGGGAAAACCATTCTCAGCATCATCGTTGATCAGTTAAAAGATGCGGGTATTACCGATTTTATTTTCATTATTGGTTACCTGGGAGAAAAGATTCAGGATTATGTGCTTGCCAACTACCCCGATCTCAACTGTTATTTTGTAACGCAAAGCGACCGTCATGGTACCGGGCATGCAGTAGATCTTACCAAAGAAATTGTTGGTTCCGATGAGGTACTGATTGTTTTGGGGGATACCATCGCCGAGTATGATGTAAAGGAAGTGCTGGATGCCCCATATTCTATGCTGGGGGTTAAAAAAGTAGATGATCCCCGCAATTTTGGGGTGGCAGAAATTGAAGATGATGGTTTCATCAGCAGGGTAGTGGAAAAGCCGGCGATACCTAAGAGCAATATGGCACTGGTAGGGGTTTATAAAATAAAAGAAACCCGCTTTCTTTACAGCTGCCTCAACAAGATCATTCATACCAATGTAGATTACGACGATTTTAATTTAACCGATGCGCTTGAGTGCATGATACAACAGGGGGCCAAATTCCAGTCTTTCAAAGTTGCCAACTGGTACGATTGTGGCAAAAAAGAGTCCCTGATTGAATCGAATGCCATCCTGCTCAAAAAATTTGGCGGCAACGTTTCCGAGTCAAACAATTTTCAGAATACCATCATCATTCCCCCTGTTAGTATAGGTAATGGCTGTATTATAAAAAATTCGGTGATTGGCCCAAATGTGGCCATTGGAGAAAACACCAATATTAATCACACCATCATTAAGGATTCTATTATTGGGGCTTATTCTAACCTGTATGAAATTGTACTCAACAATTCGCTTATTGGCAGCGATGCCGAAGTGAAAGGCGTAAGCAGGAACCTCAATATTGGCGATAATACGGCCATCGACCTGGGTGGTAGCAGGGGATAAGTTTTTTTTCTTCAACAGATTTTTACTGCTAATTTCCACATCACATGATGAATTTCAGTAACCCGGTTACCCGGTTGTTTAACATTGATATCCCGCTCGTTCAAGGCGGTATGATTTGGGCCAGCGGATGGCGTTTAGCCAGTGCAGTTAGTAATGCCGGCGGATTAGGGTTGATTGGCAGCGGCAGCATGTACCCGGATGTGTTGAAAGAACATATCAGGAAATGCAAATTGGCCACGAACAGGCCTTTTGGAGTGAATGTTCCCTTGCTATACCCTAATATTGATGAGCATATCCAAACCATCATTGATGAAAAAGTGCCCATCGTATTCACTTCGGCAGGGAACCCCAAAACATATACTTCGGCTTTGAAGCAACACGGCATCAAAGTTGTGCATGTTGTAAGCAGCAGCAAGTTTGCCATAAAAGCAGCAGAAGCAGGTTGTGATGCAGTCGTGGCAGAAGGTTTTGAAGCAGGTGGGCATAATGGGCGGGAAGAAACCACCACGATGGTGCTGGTCCCGGCCGTTTGTAATAGTGTACGCATTCCTGTTATAGCAGCCGGAGGCATTGGCAATGGGAGGCAGATGTTGGCAGCCATGGTGTTGGGGGCCGGTGGGGTACAAGTGGGCAGCAGGTTCGTAGCCAGTGATGAAGCGAGCAGCCATCAGCACTTTAAAGACGCGGTTATTCAAACGCAGGAAGGGGGAACCATGCTTTCGCTCAAACAGCTGACGCCGGTGAGATTGATCAAAAATGCTTTTTTTGAAAAAGTACAGCAGGCAGAATCAGGTGGTGCATCCAGGGAAGCATTACAAGCACTACTGGGAAGGGGCAGGGCCAAAAAAGGGATGTTTGAAGGGGATTTGATAGAAGGGGAATTGGAGATTGGCCAGGTAAGCGCACTCATCAGGCAAATAAAACCTGCGGCAGCTATCGTGGAAGAAATGTGGCAGGAGTGCCTGGGCCTTTCACAACAGCCTCTCAAATAAAGTATTATATTTGAACAATTTTTATTTTTTCACTAACCCCCTGAAAGAATGCAACGATTTTCAAGGAAGCTGAGATCATGCTATATTCTATGTATCGCCTTTGTTTTATATTCTGCTACAGTATACGCACAGCCTCCTATTCAACAACAATTACCTACGGAGATTTCACCCAGCCAGATGATTGATCCCAAAAGCATGTCACCTGCTCAGCTTTCAGCCTTGTTGAATGATAAAAACAAAGAAAATACCGGAAAAGATAAAAATGCCGAGTTCGAAAAAAAGACCCGCCTCGAAAAAGACAGCCTCATCAAGGACAACATTAAAGTGAACGCATATAGCCCCGATCAAACGTTTGGGGCCAATGTATTTGTAGGATCATCTGTAACCGACCTTTCCGAATTATCTACCCCGCCACTCGATTACCCGATTGGCGTTGGTGACCATATTGTAGTGGCTTTATGGGGCGCTGCGGAATTCCAGGAAAGTTATGTGGTTGCCAGGGATGGCGCCATTTTCCCCCAGGGGTTGGGAAAGATCAATGTGCAGGGACTAACGTTCGACAATATGCGCTCCGTGGTGTATGCTCGTTTCAGGAGCGTAGTGCCTTCGGGTACCAATATTTCCATTTCACTTGGGCAGCCACGCAGCATCAATGTAAATGTAGTAGGGAATGTTAACAGCCCTGGCCCTGTAACGGTATCAGCTTTCTCCAACGCTTTTAATGTGATTGCCAAAGCCGGCGGCGTTACTGAATTCGGTAACCTTCGGAATATTCAAATCAAAAGGGCAGGCCGTTTGATCGATGAAATTGATGTATATAAATACCTCACTGTAGGCGATTTTGGCAAACACATGTACCTCCAGAACAATGATTTCGTTATTGTAACTTTTTTTGAAAAGAAAGTATTAGCCAAAGGGCAATTTAAAAGGCCGATGTATTATCAATTGAAAAAAGAAGAAGGCGTAAAGGCATTGCTGAAATATTCGGGTGGTTTAAATGCAGATGCACTGGCTTCGGCGATGAAAGTAATTAGAACCGATAATGAGAAGCAGGTTCAAAGAGATGTAAACGCAAATGCGATTCTTAAGATTGCCAACCAGGATTTTATGCTGGAAGATGGGGATATTGTGAAAGTAGATATGATCAAGGCGGGTATCTCCAATAAAATAGAATTGCAAGGCGAAGTAACATATCCCGGTGTGTATGAATTAAGGCCCGGGGACCGCTTGTTCGATCTCATTAACAGGGCTGGAGGAGTTACCAGGAATACATACTTACCCAGGGCATATATATTCAGAGGGGCTGGTGATTCTACGAACTTAAAATCAGACAGGTTAGAGATTAACTTATCAGATATCGATAAAGCAGTTGCTTCAAATATCAGCAACGTAGAATTGCTTCCAAATGACGTTATTAAATTATTTGCCCAGAGCGAATTTGGCGACCAGCAGTATGTAGAAATTTTTGGCGAAGTAAGAAAAGAGGGCAGGGTTAAAAAATACGGCGGAATGACCTTACAGGATTTATTGTACTTATCCGGAGGGATAAGGCCATCTGCAGAATTCGGCAGGCTTGAAATTTCAAGCATTGTTAACATGGATTCGGCACAACAGGGCCTTCAACCTACCCGTACAGTGGTAAATTCTTATTCTATTCAACCCAACCTACAGCTCGATCAGGCAGCTGCATCCATATTACTGAAACCATACGACCAGGTATTTGTGCGCAAGAACCCAACTTTCGAATTACAGCAAAACATCGAACTCAAAGGGCTGGTAAAATATCCGGGAAAATATCCAAGGCTCGATAAATATGAACGCCTCTCTTCTTACATTGAAAGGGCTGGGGGTGTTAAGGAGAATGCTAACCTCGAAGGGGCCGTGTTGTTAAGGGTAAAACAAAAAGAACTACGGGAAGTACCAATTGATTCATCTAAGATTAAGTTAGATTCCAATGGGGTTGTTATCAAAGACAGCCTGCCAATTGAGATCAAATACAAGGACGAGCCTGTGAGCATCGACCTGGCCAAGGCATTGAAGAATAAAAACTCTAAGTATGATATCATTTTACAGGAGAACGACGTTATATACATACCAGAGATCAACCCATTCATCAGTGTAGTAGGAAAAGTACAATCGCCACTTAAAATTGCTTTTGATAAAGAACATAATAAACTTGGTTACTATATCGATAAGGCTGGTGGTTATGGGATCAGGCCCTGGCGAAGAAGGATCTTTGTTACTTATGCAAACGGAAGGAGCAAGCGGACAAAAAACTTCCTGTTTCTGCGTTTTTATCCCAGGGTAGAGGAAGGGGCAGTTATTACTGTACCCGAAAGGCCACAGGGGCAGGAAATTAGTGACCTGGCAAAATCAACCATTGTAGCGGCGGTGCCTGTTGTGCTAACCGCTATTATATTGAAATACGTAAACTAAAATATTCAGGGCGTGACAAATGCTGAACTGATCAGAAAGATATTTCTGAGATTATCAAAGCTTAAAATTGTGATCCTGCTCGTAGGGCTCATCGTGGGGGCTCTCCTGTTTTTTTATGCAAAAAGCCAGGATCCCGTTTATTCTACAAGGGCTACTGTTTTCCCTCTCAATGCCACCAATGACAATTCGGGGGCTACCAGTGCGCTCACCAGCATGCTGGGTTTATCTGAAACCCCCAAAAGCTTTTCACAGGAAGCATCTATCAATATTGTAGAACTGGCACAGAGCCGCAATACCCGTGAAGCTGTTGCGATGGAAAGGTTGCCACAGATGGGAAACAAGACCATCGCAGAGCTCCTCATCAACAATCACAATGATCACAAAGGATTGTTTCAAAAGGATATCAAAATTCCAACAGATCAATCAATGCTGGCAGCTATCGGCGGGCAATTGCTGGATGCAAATTTCTTTGCAAAAATCAATAAGAACGGGATTCTTGAAATCAATTTCAGTTCTACCAACAAGGACCTTGTAAGCCCGGTAAGTTATAAGTTTGTAGATAAGATATCTGAGTTCTATAAGGAATTAAAGATCCGCAAAGCAAAACTCGATTTTGATTTTACTGTTGGTAAAATTGATTCACTCGATAAAGTGTTGCAAACTTATGACAGGAAGGCGATACATATGGCCAATACAACCTTGTTTGTAACACCCGATAAAATTCAATACCAGATTCCTAAAGAAAACCTGGTGAATGAAAAAGACAGGGTGCTGCGCCAAAGGGACGCATCTACAAATAACCGCGAAGAAGCATTGTGGCGTTTGCAAAAAGTAACTCCGATTATTGCCATCTTAGACAAACCCGATCCCCCGTTCGATGTAAAGACTTCCTCTTCATTGCTTTTTGCATTGATAGGGTTTATCGCAGGCATTATTTTAACTGCTTTCTTTTGTATTTCGGGTATCCTTTACCGGTATGCGGTTTCGGAAGCGAAGAAAGCCATTATGGGTGATGATAACAAATCGGTGCCCGACAACAGGGTTGCCTGAGTCACGAACGGGTGAAAGCCCATTTCATCATTTCTTTCCAGCCTGGTTTTTTTCCATACATCAGAATGCCTGTGCGGTATATTTTGCCGGTGATCCAGGTGAAGAATAAGAAGCAACCAATCAATAACGCCATTGATAACGCCAATTGCCAGCCAGGTATATCATACGTGATCCTTCCCATCATTACAATCGGGGAAGTAAGCGGGAACAGGCTGCCAAAAACTGCCAGGCTGCTATTGGGATCATTGATGGCTTTTGTCATAATAACAAATCCAAGAATAATGGGCATTAAAACCGGGAAGATCAATTGTTGCGCTTCCTGTTGGTCTTCACTCACCACACTGCCGATGGCTGCAAACAAAGAGGCATAGGTAAGGTACCCTCCCAGGAAATAAAAAATAAAGGAGAAAGCAATCTTGGCAATGGGCAATGAAGATATTCCCTGTATGGCCGTTGCTGCCATAGAAGTGTTTTGCTGCGAATTGACAGCAGCTTGTTGCACCTGTTCCATGACCCCGGGAAAGATGAGTGGTAAAGCCAATTGCATCATAAACATCAGGATGATCCAGATGGCAAATTGCGTTAGGCCAACAGCCCCGATCCCCAGGATTTTTCCCATCATTAACTGAAACGGTTTTACCGAGCTCACCACCACTTCTGCAATGCGATTGGTTTTTTCTTCAGTTACGCCTCTCATCACCTGTGTACCGTAGATAATCATCATCATATAGATGAGGATGCCACATGCAAAAGAGACAATGTAGGCAACTCCTGCAACACTTTTCTTTGACCCATCTTTTGTGTCAATGGTATTTTCAAGGTCAATATCTGCAGAGATTTTTTCATACAGCTTTGGATCAACGCCCTGTGCTTCGAGCCTTTTATCACGAATGGCTTTATTGATCGTTTTTTCAATAGCGTTGGTAGTTGACAGGCTGGCAGCCGAAGAACTGTGTAAAACAAACCGGCGTGGCGAATCAAGGTTGAAAGCAGGTATATATAGCATCCCGTCAAAACCTTTGTCTTTATACTTGCCTACCATCGACTGCTCCGTTTCATTTTTTAAAAAACTAAACTCAAACGATTTTACAGTACTGTCAACCTTTCCATTAAAAAGATTCGCTTCGTCTATCACAGCGATCTTTTGTTTTTCATCGCTTCCTTTTACAGAGATGGCAATGATGGCTGCATAAAAACCTATAATTACAAGGGGTACCAGAATGGTTGTAATCAAAAATGATTTTTTCTTCACCCTTGTGAAATATTCTCTTCCAATGATCAGCGCTATTTTATTCATATACCTGGGGCTTAGTGTTATTGAATGGTTTGAAATTGCCTGGCGGCCTGGGTTCCTTCAACCAGCCTGATGAAAATATCATTCAGCGAAGGAAGTACTTCATTGAATGAGTGGATAGGGATATTTTGACCGATAAAATATTTCAGCACATCGTTTGGCGTACTGTCGTGCTGTAACTTCAACAGCAACTGCTCGGGGTCATGCTTAACCACTTCAAAAATATACGTCATCAGGTGCTCTGGCATAATTGGTGCCCCTAGCCTGTATATATTTTCTTTGAATTCCTGCTTGATGTTTTTTACGGTACCATCCAATATCTTTTTCCCTTTATTGACCAAAACAATATGGTCGCAGATCTCTTCAACCTGTTCCATACGGTGCGTACTGAAGATGATGGTACTGCCGTTTTTAGCGAGGTTGAAAATCTCATCTTTGATCAGGTTCGCATTCACCGGGTCTAGCCCACTGAAGGGCTCGTCTAAAATGATGAGTTTTGGTTCGTGTAGTACGGTGGTAACAAATTGTAGCTTTTGGCTCATTCCCTTACTCAGGTCTTCTACTTTTTTGTTCCACCAGGTTTCCATTTCGAGTTTTACAAACCACTTTTTGATATTGGCCATTGCATCCGACCGGCTCATGCCTTTTAAACGGGCCAGGTAAAGTGCCTGCTCACCAATCTTCATCTTCTTATATAAACCCCTATCTTCGGGCATATAACCAATATGAAGGGCATCATTCAGCGGATCGAATTTTTTGCCATTCAGGATGATTTCCCCATTATCCGGATAAAAAATACCGGTGATCATGCGAAGCAGTGTTGTCTTTCCTGCACCATTGGGGCCCAATAGACCAAAAATGCCTCCTTCCTTAATTTCGAAGCTGATATCATCTACGGCTTTCTGTGTGGCAAAATATTTTTTGAGGTTATGTAATTCTAAGATATTCATGCGGCTGAATTGAGGCGTAAATATAGTGGCTTCATCCTTGTGAATGATAATAAAAGTATAAAAGGCTTACCATGCTTATGAATGTAACAAGCTGGAAGCAATCATGTTGGCTACTCGTTGGCCATCCATGGCTGCGCTAACAATGCCGCCTGCATATCCGGCTCCTTCTCCACATGGATATAAATTGTAAAGTTGCGGATGTTGCAGGTTATCGAGGTTCCTGGGGATGCGAACCGGGCTGGATGTACGGCTCTCGGTTGCCACTACCACCGCATCATTGGTGAAATAGCCTTTCATTTTTTTTCCAAAAGCCCTGAACCCCTGGGCAAGCCTGTCGTATATGAAAGAGGGCAGCACTTCCGAAAGGTCACAACTGTTAAGTCCGGGTAAATATGAATTTGCAGGTAACCCGGATGATGTTTTCCTGTTACTGAAATCTACCATTCTTTGTGCCGGCGCTACAAATTTTCCTCCACCAGCTTCAAAAGCATTTTTTTCAACCATTTGCTGAAAATGCATAAAAATCAGTGGGTCATCTGTGTTGATTTTTAGATTTTTCGTATATTTTAAAGCATCTTCCAGTTCTACCTGAACCACCATTCCGCTATTGGCGAAAGGGTTGTTTCGTTTAGAGGGGCTCCATCCATTTACAACCAATTCGCCTGCATTTGTTGCCGCTGGGGCAATGATCCCCCCGGGGCACATACAAAAAGAAAAAACACCTTTGTCGTTTACCTGTTCCACCAGGCTATAGGAAGCAGGCGGTAAAAAACTGCTTCTTGAATCGCAATGGTATTGAATGCTGTCTATCAGGGATTGGGGATGTTCTATCCTCACCCCAAGGGCAAATGGCTTAGCTTCAATGAGGATTTTCTTTTTATGGAGTAGTTCAAAAATATCCCTTGCCGAGTGGCCGGTTGCCAGCAGGTAAGCATCCGCTTTAATACTGTCATTGTTTGAAAATATAGCCTTTGTGACCTGCCCATTTTCAATATCGAAGTCAACCAGTTTTTTTTCAAACAGTACTTCACCTCCGCAATCAATGATTTGTTGCCGCATCGATGTAATAATATGTGGCAGTTTATTGGTTCCGATATGCGGATGGGCATCGTATAAAATAGTTTCCGGGGCCCCAAAATGCACAAAAAGCTGTAGAATATGATTGATATCCCCCCTTTTGTTGCTTCGGGTGTATAATTTACCATCGCTGTAAGTACCTGCCCCGCCTTCACCAAAGCAATAATTACTGTCGGGGTTTACCACTCCTTCTTTATTAAGCTTTGCGAGGTCGCGACGGCGGCTTTTTACATCTTTGCCGCGTTCCACCACAATTGGCCTGATGCCTTTTTCGATCAATTGCAAGGCGGCGAATAGTCCGGCAGGCCCGGCGCCAATCACTAATACTGACATAGCACTTGAAGAAACATTTCGAAAAGAGAAATGTGGAATTGGGTTCGGAACACTGATGTTTCCTGTATAATATTGAATGGTAAGCTGAATATAAACCTGCCGCCCCCGGGCATCAATGGATCTTTTTAAGATGGAATATCCTGTAAGATCAGCTGCCGGTATACGGGCTTCTTTTGCAACCCTGTTGAGGATAACAGATTCATTGGCTGCTTCTTCCGGACTGAGGCGAAGTGATATTTGATGGTTCATGTGTCAGGAAGTTATCCTAAAAACATTGTTGGTGGAAAAAACCTGCGTACAATTCCTTTATCAGAAAGGAAGATCATCTACAGCGTGTGGGTCGGTAGATGAGAAGGTATCCAGCGGTTCCAGGTAATCATTATCGGTTCCCTGTTTTCCTGGCTGAAGGATTTGCTCAATTCTCCATGCATCCAGATTGGTTATATAGTTGGTCTTACCATCTTTTTCCCATTTGGTACCTTTGATATTAAAATAAACTTTAATCTCGTCGCCTGTATTCACCCTGTCAACGATACCGGTTCGTTCCTGGGTGCATTGAAACTTCACATAATTAACAATGGACCTGCCATTGATATCGTCGGTTTTCTCTACAACAAATTCCCTGGTTTTAAAAGTTTCAGTTCTTTGCACCGTATCGTATTTAGTCACCAGTTTGCCGGTAAGTTCGTAACTCATCTCATTTTATTTTAAGGTTTCAAATGTAATCCTATTTTTTGAGCCGACATCGGATGCTGAATTTTTTTTAGCAATCTTTTGCATAGGGGATCTGACAAAAAAAACCTGTAGTAGAAATATGATTTTTTTATCCGGAAAATGGAGGTATTTTACTGAGCAGAAAGAAATTTTTTTTTCAAATTCAATACTGTGGTTGAAACGAAAAAAACAACTGAATAAAAAATTTTTTTTTCAACAAATTCTATTGATATTCGCTGTCCTGCGAAAAAATATTTCTGCAGAAAATAAATTAGGTTTTTTGCCGTAAACCCCTTACAGAACACAATACCTTAACTAATATAACTCAACATAGATAAATTGCTTTAGGAATAATGGAGAAGTCTTTTGAAAAAGTATGGGCAGATTGTTTAGAGATTATCAAAGACATCGTTGAGTGGCAGCATTTCAAAACCTGGTTTGAACCCATTAAACCGGTTGCATTAAAAGAAAAAGTTTTAACGATACAGGTTCCAAGCCAATTCTTTTATGAATACCTTGAAGAACATTATGTATCCCTGCTGGCCAAAACACTCAAGCGGGAATTAGGTAAAGAAGCCAGGCTCGAATATAGGATCATGGTAGATAGCGGCAATAGTAAGAATAAGCCACTCACTATGGACATTCCGGGTAATGGTTACAAATCATATTCAAACAACGAAATGGATTTTCCGCTCGTTATAAATAATCCTGTTAAGAATCCTTTTGTCATCCCTGGCTTAAAGAAGATGCAAATTGATCCTCAGCTAAACGCAGCCTACACGTTCGATTCATTTATCGAAGGTGATTGCAACCGTGTAGCCAGGCGTGCCGGAAAAACGGTTGCAGAGAAACCCGGAACTACTTCTTTCAACCCGCTTGTGATTTATGGTGGGGTAGGATTGGGCAAAACGCATCTGGCACAAGCCATCGGTAACGAAGTGAAGCGCTTGTTCAATAACAAAGTGGTTTTATATGTGAGTTCCGAGAAGTTTATCAACCAGTTCATAGACCATAGCCGCAACAATGCGATCAACGATTTCATCCATTTTTACCAATTGATTGATGTACTCATCATCGATGATGTACAGTTTTTCAACAGGGCCGAAAAATCGCAGGATGCATTCTTCTCTATATTCAACCACCTGCACCAAAGCGGCAAGCAGTTGATTCTAACCAGCGACAAGTCGCCCAAAGACCTCGAAGGCGTGCAGGAAAGGTTGCTCAGCCGTTTCCGCTGGGGCCTTAGTGCCGATCTTCAATTGCCCGATTACGAAACCAAGATAGAGATCCTCGAAAATAAAATGAAACACGATGGCCTTGAAATGCCTCGTGAAGTGGTGAAATACATTGCATATAATATCAACAGCAATGTGCGTGAACTGGAAGGTGCATTGATTTCTTTACTGGCGCAATCATCTTTAAACAAAAGAGAAATTGATCTTGAACTTGCTAAAAAAGTCCTGCGCAATTTTGTAAAATCTTCCAGCAAAGAAATTACCATTGATGCCATCCAGAAAATGGTGTGCGAATATTTTGATGTGCCTTATGATAAACTGCTTCAAAAAACAAGGAAGCGGGAAATTGTACAGGCCCGTCAGATTACGATGTATCTTTCTAAAGCATTTACCAAGAATTCACTTAAAACAATTGGGGAACATTTTGGAGGCAGGGACCATACCACGGTCATTCATAGTTGCCAAACTGTAAAAGACCTCATGGATACAGATAACTTATTCAAAGAAAGCGTACTGGAGCTGCAGCAAAAAGTGCAGTTGGCTGCCATGTAAGCAGAACCATATTTTGAAGAAGCCAGGTTGATTACCTGGCTTTTTTTGTGCCTGTCGGGATTTATTTGTCAATATTTTTTTCATCACGCTAATTATTCTGCATTTCTTTTGGGTGATAAGGAATACAATTGTATTTTTGCTGCCCCTTAACCGGGAAAAGTTCTTAAGGAGAGGTGCCTGAGTGGCCGAAAGGGCCGGTTTGCTAAACCGTTGTACGGGCTTAAACCTGTACCGAGGGTTCGAATCCCTCCCTCTCCGCAACTGTGAAGAGTAAGGGCCGGGTTTATTGATAACCAATCTCTTTCACTAAGATCATTTCCGTTCGGGATGTAGCGTAGCCCGGTTATCGCGCCTGGTTTGGGACCAGGAGGTCGCAAGTTCGAATCTTGCCATCCCGACAAATCAATCCTGCCACTTTGTGGTGGGATTTTTTTTTGCTTTCTTTTTCTGCTCCATTTTCCTGGCCTCCTTTTTTGTTCAAGCCAATTGAAAATCAATCATCCTTTTCAATACCTCATTTTGCGTATGAAATATTTATCCAAAACTGATACTATTTATTGTCCCAGGCCGTTATTATAAGACAGAATAGTGTCTAATACCCAATCCTATGAAGCAAAATATTAAACTCGCTTATGTAATTGTGGTGGCTTTACTGATGTCGTCCACTCACATTTCGGCCCAAAGCACCAGTTGGAAAGGAACCGGAACGAATGATTTCTGGACCAATGCTGCAAACTGGACCAACGGTGTACCCGACTCAACCAAAGATGCCATATTGGGTGATTCAAATTTTACCGGGCTGTTACAACCCAAGGTGAATACTACCGCTTATTGTAAGTCAATTACAGTAGGTGGCAACGTAAATACAACGTTGAATATCACAAGAACGCTTCACGTAAAAGGTGATTTCAATATTCTCTCCAATGCAATCATAGATCAGCAAAGTGCAACCGTTTATCTTAAAGGCAACTGGGCGAACGACGGGGTATATAATACATATGCAAATGGTTCACGGATTATTTGTAATGGCTCAACACAGGTTTTTTCAGGTGCCAGCCCGTCTGTTTTCAGAAGGTTTACAATTAATGCAGGGGCCGTGGTATCTCTTCAAACAAATATTAGTGTAACGGGAACCGGTAGTATATTGGCTGTGTATGGGGAAATTGATCCCGGTCAAAGCCCAACCTATAAAGTAAGTTCCACTGCCCCGGCAAGGATTTACGGTGGTGGCAAATTAAAAATAAATGCAGCCTTGTTTACTTCCAACTATGAATTCACTGGAAGCGTTACCTGGTATAGCGGCGCTATTGCCGACTACAGCTCTACAGTAACAGATCAAACAGTAAGCTCTGCTTATTCCTATTCAACTTTAATGATCAGTGGTTCGGGGGTGAAGTCCCTCGCTGCGAATCTCCCGGCTTTATATTCTAAAAATGCCCCCAATGGAATGATCATGGTGATGGGTGGAACTTTTGACATAGGTTCTTTTACAGCCAACAGGGGCACTACCGTGGCTGGAGGTACATTGATGGTTGCCAATGGAGCAACGTTTAAAATGGCGGCGAATAATTTCCCATTAAATTATTCAATAAAGACATTTGAAAGATCGGGCACGGTAGAATATTATGGAGCTGCACAAACAGTGTCGCCTCAACCGTATGGGAACCTTAGCTTAACCGGAACCGGTAACAAAACCCTGAATGCTGCAGCCAGTGTTGCTGGCATACTAACGGTTGCCAACGGACGCAGTTTTATTACAAACAATAACCTTACATTGAAATCAGATTCGGCAGGTACTGCCAGCGTTGCGGTATTGCCAGAAGATATGTCGGGAAACGCCACTGCATATATTACCGGTGCTGTAAGTATCGAAAGGTATATTCCTGCCCGTAAAGCCTGGCGATTGCTGAGTGCGCCGGTACAGTCTGCTTCTGCACCTACTTTAAATGCAGCATGGCAGGAAGGCGCTTATGGAAACTCTTTGGCACCCAATCCGTCTCCAGGATACGGCGTACATATTACTGGCGGCACCACACTAAACGGATTTGATCAAAGCCCCACCAATGTTGCCTCCATCAAATATTACAACAATACAACCAATACATTTACTGCATTGCCCGCAAATCCCGGAACAATTTTCAATATCACCAATTATCCCGGGTATATGATATATATCCGTGGAGACAGGAGTATCGACCTTATGCAGGGAGTGAATGCCGCGATTACCTCAACGACATTGCGAATGAAAGGTGAAATCCGTACGGGACATCAAACAATAAATGTGAATGCATCAAACTTTTCTGTGTTTGGCAACCCTTATCCGGCAGCAATAGATTTTGCGACCCTTACCCGTAACAATGTTAAGAATACATTTTATGTATGGGACCCTAAATTAGCGGGTACCAACGGATTGGGTGGATATGTAACAGTTAGTTGGAACAGTGGTACCAATAGTTATGATATCACTTCTTCTGTTAGTCCGGTTAGCCAGTATATCCCCAGCGGAGAAGCGGTATTGGTAGAGTCGTTAGATGGAATAAACCCGGGAACAATTGTGGTAAAAGAAGCCGATAAAACAACCAATGGAAGCGACCAGCTTTTCGGCAGGAAAAACCCTGCAGGTAAATCAATTCGTGTAAACCTGATGAGTACTACCGGTGCTGAAAACCTGTTGGATGCTGCATTGCTCACTTACCATGATACACATTCTAATTTAGTAGATGCGAATGATGCCCGCAAACTCAATGGCAGCGCCGAAAATATTGCGGTCAGGAGGTCTAATTCCTTACTGGCAATTGAGCGAAGGAAAATTATTCAGTCGAATGATACTGCATTTCTAAATGTGAGCCAATTGAAAAAACAAAACTACCGTTTAAGCATACATGTAGAAAATATGGATCGTGATGGATTGTATGCAGTGCTCAAAGACAGCTATGATGCCACATTGAACAATACGCCATTGCAAATGGGTGGGATCACAAATATTGATTTTGTGGTGAACAATGACCCGGCTTCATCATCTCCTGCACGGTTTAGCATTGTGTTTGTAGCAAACCCGGTTGTAGTAGCAACTCCAACTGCTGCCCGATTTGAGCCGGCAGTAGAACCAGTGAAAGCGGCTATCGTTGGTCATGTTAATGCTTCAATGCTGGTATACCCCAATCCGGTTACCACAGCAACTGTTTCGGTAAGGGTACATAACATGCCATCAGGAAATTACCAGCTACAGGTTATCAATAGCATGGGCCAGGTTGTTGTACAGAAAAACATCCGTTATAGTAATGCTACCTCATTACTGCAGGTGGAGCTACCTGCAGGAGTGCCAGGCGGGCAATACGAAATCAAACTCGAAGGGGAGGGTAAAAAACTGGTAGCCCCGGTTATCAAACAATAAAAAAATTTTTCAACAATAAGTAAAGCCATTCTGCCAAGGATGGCTTATTTTTTTATTAAGCGCAAATCAGGCTGGGCATATTTGTACACCTTAAAATAAATGGTGGTTTTCGTTTGGTTCACCCCATCAATTTTGCTGATCTCATTTACGAAGTTTACAAGGTGGTTATTGTCGCGGCACATGACATCTACTTCCAGGTCATAATCCCCTGATGTCATCGCCAGGAAACTAACTTCGGGCAGTTTGGCGATTTTCTGCGCCACTTTTTCTTTAAAGGTTGCCGGCCTAACAAAAACGGCAATATGGGCATAACACCGGAAGCCAACTTTATCGGGGTCTACACGCCCAATGATATTCACCGTACCGTCTTCAATCATTTTATTGAAACGGGTGCGAACGGTACCAATCGATACCTTTAATTTTTCAGCGATCACCGTAAACGACATCCTGCCATCCTGTTGCAGAAATGAGAGTATTTGAAAATCCAGGTCATCCAAAACAAGGCTATCTGGTTGGCTCATAATTAGCTGCTTGATAAATAAAAATAATTTTTTATTCGTATATAAAAATGAATTATTTTTATTTTTCGACTAAAAAAATACAAATTTTATATTTTATTACACATGAAATACGCTCTTACACAAAACTATATCAATGGGAAAATAGTGGCTTCCGCAACCGGAAAATCTATGGATGTAATTTCTCCATTAGATGGAAAATTACTTTCTAAAGTAAGTTTATCAGATGCAAAAGACCTGGATGATGCAGTGAATGCAGCAAAAGCAGCATTTCCCGGCTGGAGTAAAACCCCCATTAAAGAGCGGGTACAGGTATTTTTCAGGTATAAAACACTGCTCGAAAAAAATATGAAAGAGCTTGCCGAGCTCTGTAGCGAAGAGAATGGAAAAACCTATGGCGAATCTGTTGCGGAAATTGAGAAGTGCATTGAACTCACTGAGTTCGCAACTTCTCTTCCGCAATTGGTTACAGGCGAAGTGCTGGAAGTAAGCAGGGGCGTAGAATGCAGGACAGAACATGTGCCCCTGGGCGTTGTAGCATCGATTGTGCCATTCAATTTTCCCAGCATGGTTCCAAACTGGACGATACCCAATGCCATAGCACTGGGAAATTGTATGATCATGAAACCTTCCGAAAAAGTGCCCTTGAGTTGTACCAGGATTGCGGAATTATTGAAAGAAGCAGGACTGCCGGATGGTGTATTTAATATTGTAAATGGGGATGTTGCCATTGTGGAAGCCATCTGTGACCATCCGGGTATTGAAGCCGTATCTTTTGTTGGATCTACCAAAGTGGCCAAGATTGTTTACCAGCGTTCTACATCCAATTATAAAAGATGCCTGGCTCTGGGCGGTGCAAAAAACCATTTAATGGTTCTACCGGATGCGATTCCTGCAATGACAGCACAAAATGTGGCCGCTTCAATGAGTGGTTGCGCCGGGCAACGGTGTATGGCAGCGAGTGCCATGATTGGCGTTGGCAATGTTGATCATATCATCGACAGGATTTGTGAAGAAGCACGCAAGATTGTGCCGGGTGAAAACCTTGGGGCAGTGATCAACAAAGAGTCGCAGCAGCGCATCGAACGCTATATTTCCGAAGCCGAACAACAAGGCGCAAAAATCCTGGTGGATGGCCGCAATGCAAAAGTTGCAGGTAGGGAAAATGGCACATATGTTGGGCCTACTGTAATAGATTATGTGAAACCAGATATGTCTGTGGCCAAAGAGGAAATATTTGGGCCGGTGATCAGTATTATGCGCACCAATACCGTGGATGAAGCAATTGCGATAGAAAATAAAAACCCTTACGGTAACGCAGCCAGTGTGTTCACACAAAATGGCGGTATGGCCAGGTATATCATTGAAAAGGCCAGCGCAGGTATGATAGGCGTGAATGTAGGCGTTCCCGTTCCAAGAGAGCCTTTCTCTTTTGGCGGGTGGAATGAAAGTAAATTTGGTGTGGGGGATATCACCGGAAAAAGCTCCATTGAGTTCTGGACAAAACTGAAGAAAAGCACCACCAAATGGAACCCCGAAGCCGGCGTTAACTGGATGAGCTAATATACCCAATCATTAAACTTGACCTCATAAATATACCATCAAATGAGTACAAAAACTGTATCTGAAGCAGCAGACATTATCAGGGATAACCAGGATTATACACTGTTTAGCTGGAGCAAGCAAAAAGGATCTAACCCAATTGCAGTAAAATATGCCGAAGGCGTTTATTTGTATGATTACGATGATAAGCGTTATATTGATTTTTCTTCTGGCCTGATGAATGTAAATATCGGCCACGGCAATCAGCGTATAACCGATGCCGTTGTTAAACAAATGCAGCAGGTAAGTTATGTAACGCCCAGTTGTGTTACCAAAGTGAGGGGTGAATTGGGTAAGAAACTTGCAGAGATCTGCCCCGGCGACCTTAATAAAGCTTTCTTTACTTTATGTGGTGCCACTTCCATTGAAAACGCCATCAAGCTTGCCCGTTTATATACCGGAAGGCATAAAATATTCACCCGTTACCAGTCTTATCATGGGGCTTCTATTGGGGCCATTGCAGCCAGTGGCGACCCACGCCGGCTGGCGGTAGATGCTCAGCAGGCGCCTAACTTTGTTCATTTCGACCTGCCATATTCTTACCGCTGGGAATACGGAGAAGAAAATCTATTGAGTGAAACAATTGCCCAGCTCGAAAGGATGATTGCTTATGAAGGGCCGGCAAATATTGCAGCAATTTTACTGGAAGGGGAATCTGGCTCTTCGGGTTGCCTCCAATATCCAAAAGGGTACCTGAAAGCAGTGAGGGAAATTTGCAATAAAC
>JBPOHG010000234.1:0-5380 GCA_052035835.1 Bacteroidota bacterium
AACCTATCCTTATTACCTGGGCAACGATTACCCTACACCGAGAGGTTTGATCATCAATCGCAGGCTTGCTGCAATGCAACAGGTTACAACAACTGATATGATGAAGTTGCAAACTGATAATTACAATGTATTTGCAGAAATGTCTATGCCCGTTTTCCTTAAAAATATAAACGGGGAGCGACTCAATGGAGAAGAAAAAAGGTATTTTGATTTATTAGGTAAATGGGACCTCCGCAACGACCCGGGATCAAGGGGAGCCACTGTATTTTTCCTTACCTGGAAATATTTCCAGGATACGGTTTTTGCCGATGAATATGCTAAAGCACCTGCTTACAGTATGCAACCTTTTGAAAGCACGCTCCTGGAAGCTGTCCTAAAAGATTCGGCTTACCAGTTTATTGATGATATCAATACGCCACAAAAAGAAACATTGGAAGAAATGGCCACCATAGCTTTCAAACGAGCAGTAGTAGCATTGAAACAGGCCGAAATAGAAGGAAGGCTCGAATGGGCTAAATTTAAAGATACACATATCAACCACCTTACAAAAGTGATCCCATCCTTCAACCGGCTGCATTTGCCCATTGGTGGAGGTACACATATCATTAATGCTGCCAAAGAAAATCACGGTCCAAGTTGGAGGATGATTGTGAGCCTTACACCCGAAACGGAGGCGTATGGGATTTACCCGGGCGGGCAAAGTGGAAACCCTGCCAGCCGATTTTACGACAATGCAGTAGATAAGTGGGTGGCAGGTGAATATTATACCCTCTGGATGATGAAAAAGGAACAGGTTTCAGATAAAAGGGTGAAGTGGAAAATGAGTTTTAGCAAATAGTATTTTGCAGGGTTAACATCACATGAACGTATAAACGAAATGATATCATGAAATTTTTTGCAGTAGTAATTTTGATGGCACTCCTGAGTTTTGCGGCGTGCCTGTTTTTCCCCTGGTGGAGTATAGCACCGGTGGCTTTTCTGGTAATCCTGATCATCCCCTTAAAACCGGGTAAAGCTTTTATGGCAGGGTTCACGGCATTATTTTTATTGTGGGCAGGTTTGAGCGGGTGGATTAGCCATAACAATGAACATGTACTGGCCATCAAAATGACACCTGTGATTCTTAAGATGGTAAAAACCCCTGATCCTTATTACCTGATCACCCTTACCGGCGTCATTGGAGGGATCGTTGCAGGTATGGCAGCCCTTACTGCCAGTTTTATCCGCCCAGTAAATATATAATCCGGGCCATTCGATTGATTTTTCCCTTTACATGATGTAGACATGCTGCCTTTTTGTGCAATTTGATCATCGGAGTTTTTTTAATATTTCACTAACATTTTGACTGTTACTTTCGCTCATCTCAACCATCTGTATGAAATTATTTTCTACCCTGTTTTTTTTGCTTATAGCGCTTGCTTCACATGCACAAAAAATTTATGGAACCATTTATGATGACAAAGGTGATTTACTGCCTTTTGCATCAATTACTGTAAAAGGCACATCCACCGGTGCCAGTGCAAATAATAAGGCCAGGTTTTCTTTTAGTGTAACGCCCGGCACGTATACATTGGTTTGCCAGCATATAGGGTATGCAAGTGTTGAAAAGAAAATCACCGTTTCGGAAGATACGGAAGTGACATTCATCCTAAGTATTCAAAAACTATCGTTGAAAGAAGTGGTGGTTAAAGCTGGTAGCGAAGACCCTGCTTATGCAATCATCCGGGAAGCCATTAAGAAACGGCCATTTTATAATTCACAGGTGAAAGGGCTGAATTGCGATTTGTACAGTAAAGATATTATCCGGCTGAGGAACCTGCCGGGAAAATTATTCGGGCAAAAAATTCCCGATACCGACCGAAAAGAAATGGGGCTTGATTCTGCCGGAAGTGGGATTGTATACCTGTCTGAAGCCATTTCTAAAGTTTACCTTGAATTACCTGATAAATTAAAAACAGAAGTAAAAAGCAGTAGGGTAAGTGGTACCGAAGGGTTTGGTTTTGCATTTCCGGCTTTCATCAGCCTGTATAAAAATAACGTGACCATTTTTACAGAGAAATTTAATCCCCGCGGATTTATTTCTCCCATCGCTGATGGTGCGCTTCGTTTTTATAAATACAAATTCCTGGGTACATTTTTCGAAAACGGGCAAATGGTTAATTCCATTCGGGTAATCCCGAGAAGGAATTATGAGCCGCTGTTTTCTGGTGTAATCAATATCACGGATGGCGACTGGCGTATACATAGCGCCGACCTTTTGCTAACGAAAAAATCACAGCTTGAAATTCTTGATACCTTACAAATTAAACAACTGCATGTGCCTGTTGGCAATAATGTATGGAGGGTGAAAAATCAGTTGCTTTATTTCAATTTTAATTTTTTTAAAATTGATGCGGTGGGTACATTTCTAAATGTGTATTCAGATTACAATATCAATCCGGTTTACGAGAAGAAAATATTCGACCGTATTGTTATGAAATACGACACGGCAGTTAATAAGCGCAGCAAGGCATATTGGGACAGTATCCGGCCAATGCCGCTGGAGCCGGAAGAATTACGTGATTACAAATTTAAAGACAGTATGTATGCGGTTTCCAAAGATTCGATGCTTAGCAGGAGCAATATAGATTCACTTAAGAAGCAACAGGGGAAACTGAAACTTCATAAAGTTTTTTTCCCGGGCATAAGCCGTACTTACTATGGAAACAAGAAACGTTTCCAGTGGGGGATAGATCCATTGTTGTTACATGTAAGCTACAATACAGCTGAAGGGGTTGCTGCAGAATTGCCTTTGTACTTCGAAAAATATGCCCACAAATTAAAAGCCAGGCTTTCTATAGAACCAACACTCAGGTATGGCTTCAGCAATACTCACTTAAATGGTTGGGTAAACATTACATTGAAGTCGAGGGATTGGAGTATCGATAAAAAAATTAAAAGGGAAACCTGGACTTTTTCAGGAGGGAAAAGAGTTACACAGTTTAACAAAGACAATCCCATTTCTCCACTTGTAAATAGTGTAACAACACTTTTTTATGCTAAAAATTACATGAAGACTTATGAAAATTTCTTCGGTACTATGAGTTTTAATAAAAGGTATGAGAGTGGGTTGAGTGTTACGCTGAGTGCATTGTATGAAGACCGCATCCCATTGAAAAACAGTACCGACTTTACATTTAAAAAAGATACCAACTATTTTCAGCCCAACTACCCGGTTGAAAGGATCGCCGAGACTGATTTTTTCAGGCACCAGGCAGTAACGGCCTCAGTTGAAGTTAGTTTCAGGCCTGGCCAGCGGTATATTCAATTGCCTCGTACAAAAATTCCGCTTGGCTCAAAATATCCCACATTTACGTTCAATTATACCAAAGGCATAGCTGGCTTGTTGGGCAGTGATGTTAATTTCGACCGGTGGAGTGTAGGCGTTTTTGATGACAAGAATCTTAAGCTTGCCGGCATGCTTAAATATAAATTTGGAATGGGTGGGTTTTTGAATACCAAGAAATTATTCATACAGGACTTTCAGCATTTCAACGGGAACCAGTTAAGGGCAGCCAGTGATTATGTAAACAGTTTTCAGTTGGCACCATATTATGCCAATTCTACTACTGCATCTTTTTATGGTATCGCACATGTTGAACACCATTTGAATGGATTGCTCACCAACAAAATCCCTTTGTTCAGGAAGTTGAACTGGAACCTGGTAACTGGGGCCAATGCTTTTTATGTTAACAGCCGGAATAATTATTCTGAAATTTTTGTTGGGCTCGAGAATATATTTAAAATATTCAGGGTAGATGTCGTTGCCGCATATGAAAACGGCAAAACCGGTAAAACGGGCATCCGGGTAGGGGCTGGAGGCTTACTGGGGGGCAATATGAAAAGCAATTCGAAAGCGTCTGTAAGAGGCAATTCCATCAACATCTCCTTTTAAGAAAAAGCATAATCCCTTATCTTTGCAGCGATCATATTTGGTTTGCCCTGCAAGCATCCAATCTTTTCAAGGTTTTCCGGCAAGGCCGGAATCAAATTAATCGCCATGGCTGTATTACATAACCGTGTATCACAGGCAGAGCTCAAAGAGCGCCTGTATGCTGAAACAGAACACCGCAAAACGGTTTCATTTTACCAGTATTTTTTTATCGATAATCCGCAACAATTCAGGGATGATTTGTATGTTGGGTTAAATGCATTAAAAGTCTTCGGAAGGATTTATGTTGCCCATGAAGGCATCAATGCTCAGGTGAGTGTACCCGAATCTGATTTCGAGGCGTTCAGGGATTTCCTGTACAGCTATCCGGCACTGGCCGGCCTGCGTTTAAACGTTGCCGTAGATGACGACGGGAAATCATTTTGGGTGCTGAAAATTAAAGTAAGGGAAAAAATCGTTGCCGATGGGATTACAGACCCCACTTTTGATATGGCAAACAGGGGCAGGTATGTAAATGCCGAGCAATTCAACAAACTCACCGAAGACCCCGATACTGTTGTAGTGGATATGCGCAACCATTACGAATACGAAGTTGGCCATTTCGAACGGGCCATAGAAGTACCCAGTGATACCTTTCGTGAACAGTTACCCATGGCTGCCGGGATGCTGGCCAATCAAAAGGATAAAAATATCATCATGTATTGCACAGGTGGCATCCGGTGCGAAAAAGCCAGTGCCTATATGCTGCACCAGGGGTTTAAAAATGTCTTCCACCTCGAAGGGGGGATTATCCACTATGCCAATAAGATCAGGGAGCAGGGGTTACCCAATAAATTTCATGGAAAGAATTTCGTATTTGATGACCGCTTAGGTGAGCGGATTTCCAACGAAATCATTTCTTCCTGCCATCAATGTGGGGAGCCTGCCGACACACATACCAATTGTAAGAATGAAGGATGCCATTTGTTGTTTATACAGTGCGAAAAATGTGCTGCACAATATGAAGGCTGTTGCAGCCATGAATGCCAGCAAGTCGTTCACTTACCAGAAGAAGAACAAATTGCTTTGCGCAAAGGAATAGAAAAAGGCCGGATGGTATTTAATAAATCAAAACAACGTTTGAGGCCTGTACTTAAAAGAAAGGAGGAATGATATCATTTCAAATAATATCGAATGAAAAAAGCTGGCATTTGCCAGCTTTTCTTTTATTGAGTAGTTGAGTGGTATTAAACATTAAACCTGAAATGCATCACATCGCCATCCTGAACCAAATATTCTTTTCCTTCGATCCTTAATTTTCCATTGTCGCGGCAGGCCGCTTCAGAACCATATTTTACAAAATCATCGTAAGCAATTACTTCTGCTTTGATGAAACCTTTTTCAAAATCTGTATGGATCACACTGGCAGCCTGTGGCGCTTTCCAACCTTTATGGATTGTCCAGGCCCTT
>JBPOHG010000099.1:0-8674 GCA_052035835.1 Bacteroidota bacterium
GATACCCCCTTTGCATGTTAAATTTCCTTATCATTTTTCCATCAATGGTAAATAATTGTACAGAAACAGGGTCTTTGATCTCATTTACTGAGAAGAAAAAATTTCCATTATTCGGGTTTGGACCAACGGTAAATGAAGGCTGTATAGCAACGCCTGGTATATCAAATGCCTGGTTATGTGCAGTAATATTACCTGTAATCATATCAGGCAATATTTCTTCGCCATTGCGGGCAGTAGATACCAATCCAAGTGTAAACCTAGACAACCTGCTCAACCCTGCTTTTTCAACATAATTGGAAGTAGTATTTTTTGTAGTTGATAGAATTTTGCTCCAGCTTGAGCCTTTGTTATTACTTTGGTAAAGAGTAAAGTTGTTTTCATCCAATCCATTTTTTTCTGCATCAAAATAATTGAATCGCAAAGTCGCATTTAAGCTGGTATTACTGGCAGGAATGATATCATAATACCGGGTTATGCTAGTGCTTAAACCCGTACCGGACGATACCTGGTGGCCACGGCGTATAATAACGGATCCCAGGTTTGCAGTACTATTTATAATAGCCCCAAGATTGCCCGGGTTGCTGTTATTGGGAGCATTTATAGTTTGATTGATTTCAATATAACCGGTTCCACTGCTTATGGTACGACTGGTTTCCGTTTCTCCTGAAATTTCTGCCATTGGAGCGAGGAATACTTTGCTGTTTCCGAGGTCGAGCAAACCAGCAGTAAAAACTACTGCTGATCCAACATTAACATCACTCTGTAGTTGAACGGTTGCATTGTTTGTCTTTGCAACTTCAATGATTTGTAAAGACGAAGTTGAAGTGCCGGATATACGGCTGTTAGTTGAACCTGTGAATTTGAATTTTCCAAACCCGGGGTTGATCGTGCCGTTATTCACCATGTTCATATCCTGCAAAACAACTGAAGCATTGCTACTCACTACCCATTGAGCGCCGGTACCGATTGTAAGCTGTGTGAACCCTGTATAAAACAGGCAGGTAGCCATTACTGTTAGAATTATATTTTTCATTTGAAATGATTTAAACTTTTAAAACAAGCAGATTAATCTTCGAACACTAAATGACAACCGAAATGAGGTTCTGAATCTCCAAAACCATTTAACATCAATGGACGGCCGGTTCCATTTTCAACCTGTAGTTGAACAATATCCCCCTGAACAAGTTTAATATCTTTTGATATCCTTGCTTCTGCCATCCAGTCTACACCACGCATACCTTCAAAAAACTCTGTTTCTGCTGCAAAAAAACTGGCGTTCACACCATTTACAACCCTGATGACATAAATTTTCAAAGAAGTGAACTTGATTTCACCATTTGCATCAAAATCATTCAAACCTAACATTGCATCAAAATGGTAAACGCCAGATTTTGGGGCAACAAATACGCTGTTCCCAAAAGAGGGGGTGGTACCGGCATATGCAGCATAGTTATTTCCGTAGTCAAATTCTTCTGTTTTTAAATGAACAGTCGTAGTAGCATTGGCAGGGATATTTTCGAGGTTAATGTTATATCCTTTCACAGAAAATGCACATTTTGTAACTGGTTTCCAGGTTGCATTGCCGCTTGCATCACTGGTTAATATAGCGCCAGCAGAAGGGTTGGTATTTCCTCCCGAAATTTTCAGTTTACCACTTACAGTGAGTGCATAACCAGATAAACTGCTGGCAGCTACTCCGGTGCCCGAACCGCTGTATCCCAATACTCCGGTACCTGTACCGGAAGCTTCGCCCCTTACACCAACACCAGCAGTAGAAGTGTTTAAACCAATGACACCATTTGAACCATTCACGGTAGCTGTACCCCTCAAACCACTTGCCGACACGCCGGTAGTTGTGCCTTCGATTCCGTTACCACTATTGGTGATTTTAAAAGCAGCGCCAGCAACGGCTACTGTTTGGTTATATGGTAATGATAATGCGGCAGAGCCTCCCGAACCTGAAGAAAGATTTTTCCAACTGGTACCATCAAAAGCCCAAACGGTTTTAGTATCTGTATCAAACACGAGGAGACCTGAGGTGGGAGATGCAATGGCAGCACGTTGTGAACTTGTCATGCGGGGCATTAAGAAACCTTTGGTTGTACTTTTTACATCCAGCATAGCACTATTTGCGGCAGCGCTTCCATCATTGTTTACAGCCACATTTTGAGCTTGCGCAAAAAAAGCCAAAAGAAATAGAGAACTTAATAAGAATAACTTTTTCATAATAATGTTTTGAATTGATTGTTGTTTGTTCATGCTGTAAAAATGGTCATTGCCGTATGGTTATAATAATTTAACTGAACCAATCCCCGTAATTATAAATTAAGTCGCGTAAAAAATAAAACCAATCGTTCTACGAATGCAAGAGCATACCTGGTTTTCAACTACTCAAAAAACAATATGGTTAGTTTGAATGATCATGAGCGTTAAATAAGCAAACTTTGATTTGAAAGAGATGTATGTGTTAAAAACATCTGGGGAATTGCGAAAAATCAATGCGCCGGGCGTATAAAAAAACATATAAGCATGCCCGTTAACTTGATGAAATCAAGGGCTGTTGAAGAACATTAATATTCTGAAATACAGAATTTTAATAAAAAGAATCAATAATTTTTTGTTACAAAATATCGAAACCTTACTTTTGCCGCGGAGAGATGGCAGAGCGGTCGAATGCGGCGGTCTTGAAAACCGTTGACTGTCACAGGTCCGGGGGTTCGAATCCCTCTCTCTCCGCACTATCCCGGTTATGCCGGGATTTTTTTTGGTATTAATTATATTCACATCCCCGCCTTCTTTTTGTGGATAAGACAAGGTTCATTTCAAGCCATCAAATGATATATTTGGAATAGCAAAAAGGAGCCATATGAAATTTCAGTCAGGACAAACAGTTATATTACTAGATACAGAATACAAGCCGGCAGGAAACGCAACCATTTGCCGTTACGAAGAAGACAGCAATAAATACGAGGTAGAATTTTTGTACCCGGGATCAGAAAAAGCAGACAGTATCACTGTACCTGAAGAAAGGCTGGTTACAATTCCCCAGCTGTTTAACTGCTAAGGGTATCCGCAAATAGTAAGGATAGTTTACATCGCTGCCGAAGGTTTCCTGAGGGCAGGAGTGGTGATTTTTACTTCCACCTTGTTACCATCAACCGGGTAAATTTCAAATCCTGCTTTTCCACCAAACAAAATCATCAACCTTTCCCTCGAACTCTTGATCCCAAATCCTTCATGGCCATTCCCTTTTGCAATTTGCAAGAGGCCAGAATTCTGAACAGTCACTTCATGCATCCCATTTTTATAAGAAGATTTGAGCCTGATAAGGCCTCCGTCTAATTGTTTACTGATTCCATGCTTAATGGCATTTTCCACCAGGGTTTGCAGCATCATGGGCGGAATGGGCTGGTGGAGGGTATCCGGGTCAATGTCCATTTCAATTTGCAGGCGTTCTTCAAAACGCATTTGTTCAAGTGCCAGGTAATCCTTCACAATACTTAATTCCTGTTGAAGGGGCACCGTTTCCATTTTTTCAACCTGCATACTGCTCCTTAGAATGTTACTCAGCTCTGTGATCGCCTGGCGTGCACGGGCTGGATTTTCATCCACCAATGCACGGATACTGTTGTGTGCATTGAAGATAAAATGAGGGTTGATATGGGCTTTGATTGTTTTTAATTCGAGCGATTTAACCATGGCTTCCAACTGCAGCTTATCCATCTTGTCGTTGCGGTTCTTATTGATATAATGCCATACCAGGTAAATGAGGAGCCAGAGCGACATTAGGATAAAAGTGAAAAAGATTCCCCAAAACTCTGTTCCTTTCCGGGGGTTCTCATATTTCCATTCACCCTGGGTAGTTTTGTACCAGCCGGTTGAGTTTTTAATTTTGCTATGGGCCATGAATTTGGCAGAGTCAACCACGTTCCCATTTACATATACATAATAATCGCTGTTGTAAACGCCAAGGTCTTTCTCCATGAGCATTGCCTTTTCTTTCCTTTCATTCCTTTCATATTTTTCAAAGGACAACCCACTGAATTCACCAGTGTATTTGGCTCCATAATAGGAGAGGAGCCCTACGGTTACTGTTGCTACAATAAACATCGTTACCACACTGGTAAATGAAAAACGCATCCATTGAATCCGTTTCAACACCAATCGCAATAAATGGGTTACCAGAATACTCCAGGCAAAATCAATGAAAAGGGCTACAAAGAATATATTTCTTTTGCTTTCGGGTTCCAGGTAATAACTACTGGCAAACTGGTAAGCAAAGAATAAGTTGATGAGCGCCCAGCCTCCCCAACCAGCCAACTGGCACATCCAATATCTTCCCGATGTACTAAACATGGTCTAAAAGTAATGCTTAATTGGTAGCCTGTTACTTGCTCTTATACCAATGGTGATAACTTGGGGTTAATGGCAGCTGTGCATGATTTCAATAATTTCCTACATACTTCCCTTAACAATCTAAAAGAAAGGTAACCAACTAATGGAGGCTTATTGCCATCAGTTAACTGGTTACCTGTCATTTATTATAAATATTATCAGGGTATGTTATTTTCCTTTCTTGCCCATCAGCTCAATCTGTTTTTCTTTTTCAAGCAGCCGAAGTGCTGCTTCTTTTTCGGTGATATCACGCATCCTTAACTGGTATTCCTTATCAGATTTTTCAGCTACCGGATCATAAAGCTGGTATTGGCTTTTTAGGGAAACAAACACCTGTACCATTGGCTCTCCAACTACAGGATTGATCACTTTGTCGAACTGCTTATCCGAAACTTTGTCATAATAGATGGTCTTGTTTTTTTCTGCATAATTATAAGAAATACGCTTCACCTGGCTGCTCCTATAACTTTCATAATAAGATTTTGAAGTACCGGTTTTATACGCATAATATTGCTGGTACCGTTCCACCGGATAAACCGAGCCAAATTTTTCTCCCATTTGAATGAACTTCGTTTGCATTCCTGCTTTTTCAAGCAGGGCTTTCTTGCGGAGCAGGATGTTAACAGCTTCCTCCCTCAAACCGGCTAACACTTTTTCGAGGTCATCCACTACATAATCTGCTTTTACCAGGTCATAAATCTCTGCTGAAGCTGCATGTGTGATGATCTTGTTGATGTATTGATGGTCTTTGAAAACAATGTGCACATTTTTTTTCATTTCAAATCCTGCAGGTATTTCATTGTACGTTCGGCTGTATTTTTTATTGATCACCTCGGTTTCGTATACCGGTACCAGTGAAACCGGATCTGTAAAAAAATCAGATGGATGAATATGGTCTTTTTCCAATGCTACTTTAAACTCATCAATACGCAGGTTCATCATTTTATCGGCCTCTTCGATTGTGGCCCCATGCTGTGTAAGGCTGAAAATAGCAACAAAGGCACTGGCCTTTACGTTTGCCATCACACTTGCTTCCAAAACATTGGAAAAAGAATACCCATGGGACTGTTCGAGCTGCAGGTTTACCCCATGATTAAGTGAATTGATATAGCCATTGTTGTATTCATTACCATTGTAAACGGCATTGCCCCCAATCTGGCTTTGTGCATGCTGCATGGCAAAAATAAAAGTGAGGATAGAAATGTACTTTTTCATATTGTAATTTTTCAGGCTGTACACAGCATAGATACAGATCGTTCAAAAGAAATAAAAAAAGCCCGAAATTATTTTTCGGGCTATTGAAGGCAGCTTTCAACGGGTTAATATACTTCTGTAACAAACGCCATCAATGAACTATCGGCGCTCACCAGCGTGTGTATATTGGCGTAAGGATTCATAAAGGGAGGTGCTTCATCATCCTGTCCCTTTGGGGAATTAGGGGTTATCTTATTTTTCCTTTTGTGTGAATGTTTCACAAGTTTTTCTGCATTGGGCGTTGCTGTAGGAAGAATATGGTCCTTCGCTATTTCGGGTTGAGGATCCGGGAGATTCTTCTCAGGGGCAACAGAAATTTGGCTGGGTGGTACAAGTGGCGACACCATATTGGCAGGAGGCCTCATCCATATCCAATATCCTGTAACAAAAATAATCACAGCTGCAGCAGCTGCATAATACCATTTAAAAGAACGGCGTACAGGTTTCACCGTTACCAATTCCTGCAAAAGCTGTTGCTGAACATTTTCATCCAGTAATGGTACATCATTGGGTGCATCTGCAGAAAGTTGCAGCATTTTCTTAACTAATCCATATTCTGCTTCATCTATAGCAATGGGGGATATCAACGCCATTTCACTCTCACTGAGTTGCCACCATTCTTTTTGTTGTATAATTTCTTCCGCTTCCATAATTAAGGGTATATATGCAATGATTTAAATGCGATCAATTCTTCTTTTAAATCTTTCAACAGGTAAAATATCCTGCTTTTGATTGTCCCTTCCGGCAGGTTCATAATCTGGCTGATATCTGGAACGCTTAACTGCTCTTCAAAACGCAGTATGAAAATATGCCGCTTTTCATCGGGCAACTGCCTGAGTTTCTCACCCAGGGCAATTTTAAAACGCTGTAGGTCTGTTTGCTTTTCGGTACCGGCAACAGTGGGTTCCGAGATAGTTGGCTTATGTTTCATACGGGATGACACTTTGCGGTATTCGTTCTTGCACATATTATGAGCAATGCTGTATAACCAGGTTGAAAATTTTTGATTGTTATTGAACCTGTATGCATGCCTGAGAATTTTAACAAACAATTCCTGAGTGAAGTCTTCTGCCAGTTCCCTGTTCTTCCACATCATCCGGAAAAAATAACTGAATATCTTTTGCGAATAACGGCTATACAGTTCATTGAAAGCATCCACATTACCATCAGCAATCAGGGAAGCCAGCAACTCATCTGTTTCAATATTGTATTTTCCCGGGGATGTTTTCATGCTGCCTATCTGTTGATCAGTTGACCGATTCGGCCGGTTTCTCCCGTTAATTTTCCAATTTTTTGTAACAGCCCGAAAATGTATGCCTTCCTGCTATTGCCTTCTGCATTGTATATCCGATACAGCAGCAGCAAACCAGGGATATAATTCTTATGCAGCATCATAGCTGTTTCATCAAGATGGGTTAAACCCTCTATATAGCTGAGTGATAATTGTTGCTCATATATTTTTTTGATAGCAGTTACCGGCAAGCCGGCACCTGTTAGTACCAGCAACCCGGCATATCCCGCATCGGGGTACTGTTTGATTTCATCCTTGCCGTTACTCAGGCATAAATAAGTATCCACCCCAATCGGCGCATATCCATTATAGTAAGCAAGTGTAACATCTGAACGAAACCCTTCCAATTGTTGCATCATGGCAAGGGGCACAAGGTCATTCATTCCACGTGCATAAATAACTGCATTGCTGTCGGCAGAAGCCAATACATTGCGGTGGTACGACTTCAATACTGGGTCCAAAGGGGCAATAGCTTCCAATAAATTGCAATATTTCAAAAGTTCTTCCCTGTTACCCGAAATGATATGGTATTGTACCAGGTAAGGGTAGATGCTTTTTTTATCGCCGGATAATTCAAGCGCTTTCATCAGTGAGCTGCTGTCGGGTTTGTGTTGTACATTCCTGGTACTGCTATTGTTCACATCCTGAGTAAGCGACAACAGGTACCTCATCAGGAAATATTCACGTTGGCCAGCAATGGCTTTTTCAGCTTTGCGTGCAATTTCCTCTAACTGAAGTTGTATATAGGCTTTCGAATGGGTTTTATCCCTTGAAGCCCAGATATAGTAATTCAGCCAAGCATTCCCGTTGGCCGCCTGAAGGTTGACGGCTTCCTGCCAGTAGGAGACCTGGTTTTGCACATCCCTGGAGGTGAATCTGCCGGGCTGTTCAATTTCGTTATACTGAAATTTTTGCGGTTGGCTAACGGGAGACTGCCCGTATAAGACAGTAAAAAAACAGCAGCCAAAAATGAATAGGATCAATTTCATGATAGCCTGTACACAGTGATAGTTAAAACGTTCAATATTATTAAGAGATTCTACAGAAAAAAGAATGGAGCAGGCTTCCCAACTCGTCTACTCTGGCTTTTTCGATGGGGTGTGGGGTACCTGGCAACATGCCCATTTCGGCATTGGCAAGGTGCTGGTACACCTGCAGGGTTTCTTCTAGGGTAACCATTTTGTCCCGGTCGCCCAGAAGTACCAGGCAGGGGCAATGGATCTCGCCATAATCTGTGAAATGAAGGGTGTTGTTCTTTCCCAGGCTGAGCAGGAACCTGATGGTTTTTTCCAATAGCATTTTCCAGTCAACCGGTGCATGCCTTTTTTCTAAAACGCGGGCAAAAGACGGAAGTTTCGATTCAATCAAACCGGCATTTAACTGGGGGATTTCAAGTGCAGCCACTTTTTCATCCCAATAAAATTTGGTGGCCAGGGTTGCTAAACCGGTGACCCTTTGCGGAAATTGCTTTGCCAGGAACATGGCTACATACCCACCCATGCTATATCCGAAAATTAAGGATCGGTCAATTTTCTGTTCATCCATATAACACAATACAGATGCTGCAAATGCGGGTATAGAAAAATCTTCTTCGGGCAATGCCTGTCCTCCATGCCCCTCAAAGTTTAACAGGTGTATCCTGTAATGACTTTGCAGAAAGGCTGCAAGGGGCTCTAACTGTTGGGAACTGCCAATGGCGCCATGTAATAAAATGAGGTCGTGCATGCCATAAAA
>JBPOHG010000277.1:0-4157 GCA_052035835.1 Bacteroidota bacterium
GGATTTTGATATTAAAAAAAGACGCATCGTATGGTGCGTCTTTTTTTTGTCACATAGCTACAGCGTTGCTTCCGGCTTGTAGATGGTGAGAAGTTTAATGTTTAATGTTTAGGGTTGGTTTAAGGGTTTAATGGTGTGTCAGTGGGTGTTTAGTTGTGAGGATAGAATGAGGTTTAAAGTTTAATGTTTAATGTTCAGAGTTTTGGGTGTTGGGTTGGTTTAAGGGTTTAAGGGTGTGCCCGTGGCTGGGTTAAGATCTGAGGATAGAAAGAAGTTCAACGTTTGAAGAGCTGGGTTTAACATTGAAATGACCTAACAAGTCATTTTGTTAGGAATGCACTGCATGAGGGAAACATGAAGGAAAAAAATTCGATAAATTCAACGAATGACTTATAAAACGGATTTTAATGCTGCACTCAAGTAAACTTCAGCAGCTTCCAGTAAAGCCAGCGGGACTGTAAATTCAGCAGTAGCAAGGAACAGGATAAATAAAATAGCAGCGGATGCTTCTGTGCCGGAAATTTTCTTCAATTCATCAAGATATGACTGCAGCCATATCTCAAATAATACTATTAGTGCATGGCCGAACAGTTTCATTGTTTTAATAGTTTCCAATGCTTCCTGAAAAAACTTTCTGATCATTTTGAAAATAGCTTCCAGCAGTTGTTTTTCCGCTTTTGTTAAATATACTTTTTCAAAATCGGTTTCAATACATAATGAATAATAGATCAATGCGCCATGTTTTTTTAGGCCTATTGATACATGAACAGGGACTTTCGCTCCGCTGATGACAATGTTTATAGTGCCCAGTTTTAATTCATCCGGGGGAATAAATTTTTCTCCTTCTTTATACGGCAGGTTGAAGAAGCCCTTTGAGTAAATACTCAAAAGTTTGGCAATTTTTTCTTTTCCGGCGCTGCGCCCTGCTATTGAGTTCGGTTTAATTTCATAAAATTCCTTTATATTATTGTTATGGATCAGTATGTCGGGCACAGCTTTAGTTAAGCCTGTTTCGCTCTTTGCAATCAAGTGGGGGTTATGGATTTTGAGGAATGATTTATAAACGGTAACACCAAATGCATCAGTAAACAAATCCCATTGGGGAGACACTTTGTATTTTATTAAACTTGGAAACAAGGCCAGCCCAATCATTGGTTCTACCACTTTGCCGAATGATTGTGCAATCTCTGTTCCAAATAATTCAGAAACGGCAAAGCATTTTTTTATAAGCCCTTTTCCTTTAGCCGATTGATTTGGTTTTGTTGCCTGTTTATCGGTATAAGGCGAGGCTGGGTTTTTTAATCCGCCATAATCGGAGGGGTTTCCCATGGTTAAAAAATTAAGTTAAAGGATAGTTGGGTAATTTATCTTTATTGTTACGCAGGTAAACCAGTTTCGTAGGGATGCTTATTTCCCACGGGGCCCCTACAAATTTAGCTCCAACAGAATGGGGGAGGTTAATTGCACTTGGGCCTTCGTACATCCTGTCGATTGTTATTTCCCATTCCAGGCCACCCAACCCTTGTACAATGTCAATGATTTTATATACTTCAAATCCAACCAGTATTTCACGGCCTATATCATTATTGGTATTTAAAGTATTGATCTTATCTTGTATAGCATCCCAGTAATAAAGGCTATTGGTTAGCTTTAATATATTTGATCCATTGTTGGCTTCTATGAATCCTGGCCTGTCTGAATAATCACATTGTTTAGATTCTTTCAATTCCTGGATCATAGAAACATAATCATCATCTCCCGGTACCAGTGGCTTTCCGGTAGCCCCCCATATTTGCCCTGTTTTTAAAAACCAGGAAAAAATTTCTTCCATTCCCTGACGTATTGGAACCTGAACCCTGGATGCTCCTGCGGTTAGGAATTTGTCGAACATAGCATCACCGGAATCTTCATCAATTAATTCGGGCCATTTACATTTTCTCGCCCACATACTATGATAAAACAAATAAGTGAGGTAATTCCATTCAAAGACCTGTTCAAAAAACTGTATGTAAGGGGTATCCTTCTCCAGTTTTTCAAAATTGATTTCAGGGTAACCACAGGGGGAAACGCTCTCCATCATTGAACCTATACCCGAAAAATAATTACAGAGTAGTATGGCAATGATATGGCGTTTCAATTCGTTTCGTTCTATTTCCCTGTTTAAAAATGGGTTCCTGCCTTTTATTTGAATCAATTCCTGTTGTTGCCTGGCGGTAGCTTTGTATATTTCATACCTGCGATTATAGTCGGAAACGATCAGGTGGTAAATACCAGCCTTCCATTTTTCATACGTCTCATTTTTTAACGTGCATTTTATGCTGATCGTTCCGGTAATTGAAAATGCCAGGGTTGAAAAGCCAGCAATGGCCAGCGAAAGCGACCCTTCTTCTCCGTTCATCGGGTGGTTTGCCATTGCATCCCAAATTTCATTCTTGCCGGCTGTACGGTTGGTCATTTCATTTAAGCGATTTTCGAAAATGGAGTATTTACCAAAATCAATGGAAACGGAAACTTCATCATCTGCTTCAGTGCTCCTGGGGTGCCCGGTAGCCGACCTTATGTCATAATCAAAACTGATGGCTTTGTATCCCTTTGGAACTTCCGGGGAACGAAATTCTGATGATGAAAAGCCAATTGTTTTCCCGTTCTCGGGTTCGCTGATATCTTTGGCAAAGGCAAACTGGATATAAATATTTTCTTCCGGTGGCTGTATGGCGTCGGATGTAGATACACCATATTTACTTAATAAATCTGCATAATTATCCCGGGTAATCGTTGCGATTGTTTCTGTAGGTTTTTTGGGTTCACTATCGGCAGTATCTTTTTCAATCTTTAGTTTAAAAAGTTTTTTGTAAAGGGCGGCTGGTTCGGGTATTACAACATCAAACATCATATGCCTTCCATAATTGAAGACCTGTGCATGGGAAACTTTGTTTACCCAGTAATAAATCCCTGTAATATGATCAGACCCTGGAGCACTGTTATTAATACTGTGTTTGTTTTTTTCTTCGAATTCATGAAGGACTTTACTGATTTGTACACGCCTGATTTTCTCTTGCAATTTAGTAACAGACCTGTTGATGACATCTTTTGAATAGGAGCGGGCATTACTCTCCGAGTCACTTTTTGAAGAATTGCTGGCTACATTGGCATGAGGGGAAAGTGAAATTGATTCCCCATATTTAAACGTAGAAGTTACACCGGCTTCCATGTTCAACTTGGAGTCGATGGTACTTTTCACTTCCGATTGCAAAGAAAACTTTTCGTTTACCTGATGGTCCCGTTCTTCCGATGAAATGGATTCCTTTTCGTCTTCTGTACTCGTTTCTGTTCTGAACAGGTTTCTATGTTTTCTAATTTTTGCTTCACCGGCGAGTATATTTTCAATATCAGCGATATCGCCTTCTTCATACCTGGCAAGTTTTTCCCTTATAATAAAGAGGTCGGCAACATAAGGTTTTATACAAATGCAATGAGTACTTGGCTGCTGGCAAGATTCATTGCATTTGCATTTACAAACAGGTTGGTGGCGCATGGGATTTATGGGCTCAGCAATAACATCCTGGCTGGTAGTTGGGCTATTTGTTGAATGGCCTTTTCGGCACCTGGAGAAAATTATTCCGGCTGGTATTAACAATGGCATTCCTAAAATTGAATGTAGGATGGCCTGGTGCCCTTTCGCGGTTACCTGATTGTTACTTACAGTGCTACACTTGTGTAAGATGTGGCAGGTTTTTACCAGGAGTTGAAAATCTATTGCCTGATTCAATTGTATTTTATTTTCCCAAATAGCTATCAGTAAATTGTCTGCATACGTTTCCCAGGCTTCGAATAGTTCCTTTTCTTTGAAAGGGGAAATCAGTTTAAGTTGCTTTTCAAATTCGGTATAGTTTATTGGGATGGATTTGAAATCTAAAAATTCATAAAGATCCCTAACGGGAGATATGATTTGTGAAATATTGGCCATGATTTTTTTGCCATCAAAAGCTAATTTGTAATTGTCTACGGTGCTTTTATATTGCTCTTCATCAATGGAATGCAACAGTTTTTGAGCAAATTCAGAAGCCTTTTTATCGGGGTATAAGGGCAATGCCAGATGTAACCTTTTATCTTCAGGTAAATGTTGTACCTGGCGCAATTGTAAAAAGCGGGTAATT
>JBPOHG010000129.1:0-22490 GCA_052035835.1 Bacteroidota bacterium
ATACTTAAAGAAGTTGCCAAACCCATTTTGATCTGATAAAAGCGAGTACAATATTTCTTTAAACGCATCCTCCAGCTTTTGAAATGCCGCCACTTCATCATAAAATAAATCCCTGGCTTTCATCGAGTCGTTCAATGGGTTGTTGAGTTCTTCGGTTTGAAGTTTATCATCTTTTAGCAGGCTATGATAAGGTTGCTGAGGGAACAACAAAGGGGAAAACAATAGGGTATCAATCGCATGATCTTTTCCCCAGGAGGTATTACCGAAATGGTTTTGTAAACAAACTAAGTCGTGTGCTAAAATATTATGGCCACAAATAAAGTCAGATTGCTTAATAAAGCTTTCAAATTCGTATGGTTGGTTTTTATGGAAGCTGGGCCCGGTAGACAATACACTGCCGATATCAAGCAATTGTTTGCTTGTTGGGTTATACTCTACATCAAAAAAAGCAATAAGGCTCATCTTTGAAATCGGGTATGGTTTACATATCCCTAAAATAGTTCAAATCTGCTCGCTTTCAAAGATATCCTTCCAGGAAAATACCCGAGCACATCCTCATGTATTTTATCCTGCACAAACCGATCGAATATATTTTCCACGCTGTAAACAGCTTGTTGCTTTAACCAATGAATGATCTCTTCCATCATTGCATCATTTTCCGCAGCCTGCCCTTCTCTTCCTGCAATACCCCCATTTCCAGCTCCAGTGTTTTGATGGTTGATAGCAATTCACCTGTATTGTTGAGCGAAGAGATCGTATTGATGAGCAACTCCATATCCTGCTCCCCTGCCACATCGTGGCTCCTGTTTTCGCACAGGGCCGCCACTACCAGCGCATGGGAATAGTTGCGGTACAATCCTTTTAACAGCCTTGTGATCTTTCGCATTCGTGCCTCTATCACATACAACCGCTCATTCACCACTTCCACTGCCAATGGGCCGGGCTGCCACAACCCCTGCTGTGCCCGCATGATGGTAACAAGCGCCTTTTCAATGAGTGCAAACCTCGCCCATGCAAAGGTTGGCAACTGCCTTCTGCCAATCTCTGCCTGCGCCGGCAAGTCGCGGGTGATACCCAGGTACAACGCCATTTGTTGCTGTGTGATGTTCATCTGCTTCCTGATCGTTGCCAGTTGATTCATAAAACACTTTTTTAAACGCTTGTCACAAATAACTGCAGCAGGTAACATGTTGTGACGGTTTTGTCACATGTTTTTGATACCTCCTGTTTTTTGTGACAGGAAAGGGGGGGGAAGGTTTAAGGGTATAAAGGTTTAAGGGTTGAGGAAGATGTTCAAGGTTTAGAGTTCAAAGTTTAGGGTTCAGCGTTGAAATGTTCAAGGGTTCAAGGGTTGAGGAGCTGTTCTAGATTGCGAGCATATATTAAAAAATGAAAGTCAATCAACGATCAACAGTACAATTTACAGTAGTACAAAAGCTACATCAGGGCGACCCGCCAATGGCGGTTCATTATTGGCGGTGCCTTTCCCCAATGAGTCTCCCTGTAAATTCTTCTCTTATTGATCGCACAGTTATTCTGGGGACTCGTTGGTTTGCTGCATTTTTAGGGTTTAAGGGTTGATGACGCAGATCAACCATTAGGAGTAAGCGTCTAAATATTGGAAGAAATGTTCGTTACTCTAATATAACAATTCTGAATATAAACAATACTCCCTCTTTCCAAAATCACTACATTAGAGCCTATGAAAAAACTAATAGCCATTATTTGCCTGCTAACAATTGCCAACAGCTCATTCGCAGATATTACACTTCCGCAGTTTTTCACCGATCACATGGTGCTGCAACGCAACCAACCAATAGCATTATGGGGATGGGCAAAACCAGGTGAAACCATCACGGTGCATTTACATGGCCAGCAAAAACAAGCCATCGCCAACAAAAAAGGCAAATGGTCAATGTCCCTCGATGCAGAAAAAGAAGGAGGCCCATACACCATAGAATTCTCCGGAGAAAATATGATCCGGCTCAACGATATCCTCATCGGCGACGTATGGCTGTGCAGCGGGCAGTCGAACATGGAATGGACGGTAGCACAATCTGCCAATGCAGTGGAAGAAATGGCCAATGCCCGGTATCCCATGATACGCCATATTAAAATCAACCGAAGCTCCCACTCCCTCCCACAAGACGATGCCGCTGCTTCCGGCTGGAAAGAATGTTCACCAACGCAAGCAGGCAGCTTCTCTGCCGTAGGCTATTTCTTTGCACGAAGCATGTATGAAAAACTTAACGTTCCACAAGGCATCATCAATGCTTCCTGGGGTGGCACAAATATCGAAACCTGGATCAGCAGGCAGGGATTCGAAAGCAGCGAAGTATTTTCAGACATGATTAAAACCATGCCTCAAATCAATACAGATTCGCTGATCACACTCCGCAACCAGCATATGTTGCTCCAGTTACAGCAGATTCAAGGCAAACGAATGCCTTACATGAACAGCGCCTACTTTACGGCCCCAACTACGAACGATAAAGACTGGCCGCAAATAAACCAGCCACAGGGATGGGAAGACCAGGTGCTGGGGAATATCGATGGAGTCGTATGGGTGAGGAAAAACATTACGCTTACCAAAGCACAGGCAAACGCCGCCAATACCCTCTTCCTTTCTAAAATAGACGATGAGGATTCTACCTTTGTCAATGGCACATTGATTGGGGTTACCAGCATTTGGGACAAGCCCCGTATGTACCAGGTCCCTCCCGGATTGTTGAAAGAAGGAAACAATTGTATCAGCATCCGCATCCATGACACGGGCGGTGGCGGTGGTATCTGGGGAAACCCCGCCGACTTGAAATTGCGCAGTGGCCCACTAGATATTTCTTTGGCCGGGCCCTGGAAATGTTTCGTAGAAAAACCCATGTCGGCTTCCATCGAAAACGCATACCCTTCCCTGTTATACAATGCCATGATTCATCCCCTTCTTCCTTTTTCCATCAAAGGTATCTTATGGTACCAGGGCGAGTCGAATGTACCGAGGGCCTTCGAGTACAGGCACACGTTCCCGTTATTGATTGCTGACTGGAGAGATAAATGGCAGCAACCTTGGGTTCCATTTTATTTTGTTCAACTGGCCACATTCAACAACCCCGGCAACAGCAATGAAGGGTGTGCCTGGGCCGAATTAAGGGAAGCACAAAGCATGGCGCTGTCTGTTCCGCATACCGGCATGTGCGTTACAACCGATATCGGGGCACCGGAAGATATCCACCCTGCCAACAAACAGGAGGTAGGAAAAAGGCTGTCCGCTTTGGCTTTGAACGACCTGTTTGGCTATAGTAATTATTGTAAAAGCCCGTCTTTCCACCAGCTCAGTATCCAAGGAAACACTGCAACGATAGTAGTGAAACATGAAGGAAAGGGATTGGTAGTAACAGGGAAGAATAAACGCATTTCCGGTTTTGAAATAGCGGGTGAAGACCATCGCTTTTACCCGGCTACGGCAGAGATCAAAGAAAAAAACAGGATCCTGGTTACTGCAAAGGAAGTGCCCCACCCTGTTGCAGTGCATTATGCCTGGAAAGGCGACGCTTCCGATTGCAATGTGGCTTCCGCAGATGGGCTGCCCCTGGCCCCTTTTCGTACCGATGAATGGATCACAGTAACCCGGGATGAACGGTATTCGATTAGCCTGGTTGAATAATCTTCGCGGCTTTCACCATTACAAGCCGGTTGGGCCTTTCCTGCAAAAACAGGGAAAACCCTCTATTATTTTATGTAAAATTCAACTACTATTGTATGCCCTCCCTTACAGAAAACAAAGGTAGCTTAACCCTGGAGCACAGTTTAACCATCAAAACAGATCGTTATGCTCATCCCGGTAGAACAATTAGAAAAAGTTGAAAGCAAACTAAGTAAAACTGGATCTGCAGTTGCCCCACTTCACCCCGACAAGCCCGTAGAAATCGCCATTGTTGAAGAAACAGTGCTGAGCCCAAAGGGCAACATGCTTTCACCTGAAGAAAACCTCCGCAAAAGAAAGGAGATGTTGTCTTCTGTAAGCCCCGAGCCGGTTGATTTTGCATTTGAAAGGGCCATCGGTAGAAATGATTCAGTATACAGCAATTTTATTGAACTGATGATGGATGCCAAACAGAAAGTTGGCAGAATTGTAGTAAAGCAGGGAAATGACAGATTAGGATATGCCACGGGGTTCCTGGTTTCCGAAAACCTGCTCTTAACCAACTGGCATGTTTTTAAAAAAGAGGCGGATGCTGCAGACAGCGAAGTGATATTTAATTATGAATATGATGCGCTGGGTTCGCCCCGAACCGATACCATGATTTTCACTTTTCAACCTTCTGCCTTCTTTCATGCCAATGAACAACTTGATTATTGCCTGGTAGCCGTTTCGCCTACCGACAGCACAGGTAATCGCCGGCTTTCGGATATCGGATACCTCTACCTCGATCCTACGTTGGGCAAACTCGCCAATAAAGACCAGGAATCCCTCAATATTATCCACCATCCCAACGGGGATTACAAACAGTTATCCATTCGTGAAAACCTGTTCGTAAACATCACGCCCACCTCTATCTGGTATAAAACCGACACAGCGCCCGGTAGCAGCGGAAGCCCGGTCATGAATGACCAATGGCAGGTAGTAGCATTGCACCATATGGGCATTGCAAAGAAAAATAACTCGGGCGATTACATTGATAAAGACGGGCAAGTGATTCCCCGTACCGGTAACAGGATTGATGAATCAAGAGTAGTATGGATAGCTAATGAAGGCACACGCATTAGCGTGATACTAACTGATATCCATAAACGATTCAGTGCCCACCCCCTTGTTGAAAAACTAAAAATCAAACCGGCAACTGTAAAAAAAAGCAACAGGCATAATGCAGCCGCTTTATCAACAGAAACCAATCAACCCGTTTCAACTCAAATGGAAACAAACTCCCCTACCCAACAAGTCGCCGTTTCGGTCCCTGCTTCCATCCTCGAAAAAAATGGCACGGTGTCTATCCAGGTTTCAGTGGGCAACACCCCTCCACCTTTGCATTCCTATACAACCAATGCACCGGTCATAGATCCGGGCCTGCTCGAAATCAAAAAACTGGAAGAGGAAGCAGATTTTTCGGGATGCAAAGGCTACCAGTCGAAATTCCTGGGCCAATCCCTGGATATCCCCCTGCCGAAACCCAATAAAAAACTGATGAAGTTTATCGCCCGGTTAAATAACTCTGATGCATACACGCTGCGGTATTATCATTACAGTACCATTTTTCATTCGGTAAGAATGATGCCAGTGATCAGCGCTATCAATGTAGAAGGCAATTCAGAAAAAAGGCTGGATGATTCTCCAAGAGGCACAGACAAATGGCTGCGGGATACGAGACTGGGTTTTGATATTCAGTTAGACGATGCCTATTATAAAAGAAGCGGATTCGATAGAGGCCATATGAGCCGCAGGGAAGATGCAAATTGGGGCAACACGGCTGCAGAAGCGAGAAGGAATGCCGACTTTACTTGTATGTATACAAATGCATGTCCGCAAGTTGCAAAACTCAATCAAAGCAAGGAGCAGGGATTGTGGGGTAAAATAGAATTACTGATTTTGGAAAAAGGCGCTACTGTTGAACATGGAAAATTATCCAGGATCAGTGTATTCAATGGGCCAATATTCAAGGAAGACGACCCTGTTTTCAGGGGGATTCAAATCCCGATGGAATTTTACAAAATCGTACTCTGGCTATCAGACAATCAATCTTTAAAAGCAACGGCATTTAGATTATCACAGGTAAACCTGGTAGGCGACATTGATTTTGAAGCGATAGACCTCGATGAAAATACCGAGTTCAAGCCATACCAGTGCAGTATCAAATACCTCCATAAGAAAACCGGCCTCGATTTTTCTCACTTGTTTCAGTACGATACTTTTAAAGGGAGTGAAGACGATGGTTTTGAAATGGCGTCAGCCAATGAAGTGAGGTTAATCGTTGAGGAAGCATCCAAATAAAATCAGGGTGCCTGCAATATGTTACTGTTACGAGATATTATTAGAAAAACTCCCACGGAAACCTGTAATTGCAGATACCCGATGATGAAGTAGGGCAATAATTATTATCATTGATGATAAAATCCCGCTGGATCCCAAACTCTACGCTGCCATGCGTGGTATTGATGCCCGGCCTTACCAGGTCTGCATCATAACTTAATCCGAGCTTGTTGCTGTATTCAGTTGTTCTTGAAGTAACCGTTTTAGATTCTCCCCATTTCCAGGAAATGCCCACACAAAATGCGCTGTTGTTGGCAGTTCCCACCGCATTGCGGTACCAGAGCCCAAATTCTACCGGGAATTCATAATAATCTACCAAAGCGCCAATGGTAAATACACTGCTTTTGCCTTGTACGTTACCCATTACCGTTGGTTTGAGGGTAATGCTCTCAAATTCCTTCCTGTAACTAACATGCCCGGTAAACTTACGTGGTATCTTCCCATCTTCGGGCTTGCCCACAAAACTGGCATTGGGCTGGTTGAGATGGTGCGCCGAGAGGCCAAACATAAAATCGCCCATCGTTAATATCCCTCCCCCGGCAAAATCGAAATAACTTTTCGAATTGGCTGTCTTAAACAGTTCAACCTGTGAAGGGTTAGAAATAATACCTGTTTGGTCGAGCTGGTCGATAAAAATATACTCATCTGGTTTTACATTGGTAAAACAGATACCGCCCTGCAATGCCAAACTTAAAAACCAGTTAGAACAATCAGCATTATTGGTTCCAAAGCTCCTGCCTACGATACCAAAAATATTGGTATTGCCCAATCCGCCCTTGCTCGAATGATTGGCCAGCAACCCCATATTGAGCACATTGCGTTGGTTGTAATCATAAATGGATAAATCCAATCCACCCGAAAAATATTTAAACGGTTTGTACAAATTAAACCATTGCACTTTGGTCACTGCCGACATGCGGAGGTTATTTTTACCGCATCCGGCAAATGCCGGATTGATATATGTAGGTGTATATTGAAACTGGGTAAACAAGGCATCCTGCCCCTGCGAAACAAACGCAGTGAACAAGGCCCAGCAAACAACAATCAGCTTTTTCATCATTTTAAATTTTCATTTAACGGAATAAGGTAACGGTGCCGAATGTATGCCCCGGTGTACCGGCTACATTCTGGTTATAATTCATGCCTGCCCATTTGATGCCATTCCTGAATACCGCATTGATCTTCCATGCATAGGCATCCTGCGGCATGGGCTGGCCTTTAAATGTGCCATCCCAGCCTTCTACCGGCACCCCTGCTGCATCCAGCTTGTTGGTTTTGAAAAGTAATTTGCCCCAACTATCAAATATCTGCAGTTCATATTCTGCCAGCCCCTTGCCCAATGGCTTAAACGTCCTGAACTGGTTCTGCAAACTATTCGGATAAAATGCATTCGGAACAAACAGGTATCCAGGATATCCCTGTATACGTGCGATTTTAGTGATGGTATCCAAACAACGGGTGGCCGTATCAATCACAATCAATCGAACCGGGTAACTTCCGGTATCGGCATACAAATGCGACAATACATCTCTTGTTGATGCAGTAGCACCGTCTGCCAGGTCCCACTGGTATTTATACAAAGGGTTGTTGCTGGTGAGGTTGATGAATGAAAACGTATAGTTTGGTATCGAAATCACCGGCGATGGATTGATCTGGAAATCAGCCTTCGGCGGAACAATAGAACGGATATAATTGGGCTTGGTAAGAGAATCTTTACAACCAATCGTATTCGTTGCAATCAACTGAACCGTATAGGGCGTATTGCTTGGAGGAAATGCAATGGTAGGTGATGGATCGGTAGTTCGTATACCATTGCTGAACACCCATTGGTAACTGTCTCCAAAACTGGTGAGGTTGGTAAAGTGTACAAACGCTGTATCGCAGGTGCGCTGGTTATCGGCTTCAAAATCTACAATTGGTTTTTGCCCTACAATCACATACCTGCTGGTGGTATCGGTACAGGTACCGTCGCTCACCGTAAGTAAAATCTGGTAGGTACCCAATGTAGTATATAGATGCGTTGGATTAAACGAAGTACTCACAGGTGTAGCATCGCCCCAGTTCCATGAATAGGTATTGGCATTGGTGCTGTTATTGGCAGTAACCACATTCAACGTACCGGTACAACCCAGTGCATTGTTAATGGTAAATATTGCTTTGGGCATTACCCTCGAGGTAAAACTGACATCACTCGTATCGGGCCTGCATGCATAACCGTTAGAAGTTATCAGTCGGATGGTATAAGCTGTATTCGGTTGGGTAATGGTAATGACCGGGTTAGGGTCACTGCTCACCAGGGTTCCATTCAGGTACCATGCAAATTGGGTTGCATAGGTAGATGAGTTGGTAATGGCTGCATCAAACGGAATACATGCATTGGTATTGCCAACCGTAAATATTGCTTTAGATGTTGGGTTCATTTGCAATGTACCGGTAGCGGTATCTGTACAACCAACCGAATTCCTGGCTACCAGTTTTGTTTCAAAAATGCGTGGCAAAGTTCCAGTACTCAATGTAACATAGTTATAGGTAAAATTTCCGGTGGTGGCCTGCAGTGCACCGTCTACCAGCCATCGGTAGGAGAGCGGGGTAAATGCACTGGCTGTACTGTTATTGATATATGAAACAGTAGTGTCGAGGCTGCAGGTGCTGATGTTCAATGGAGAAAATGCGGCTACCGGTTTGCCATATACGAAGAACACGCGGCGGCTGCTGTCTTTACAACCCGCCGCATTTTCAGCAATCATTTCAACTTCAAATGTTCCCTGGTTGTTAAATGTATAGGACAAGGTTTGGCCATTGAATATGATGGGGTAGGAAGGCTGTGTGGTATCATACACATACCAGGTAACTGTTTCGGTAGTGATGCCCGGGGCCGATGCCTGGAATGTAAAAGGCGCACAGTTTGCAGACTGTATATTAGTGATGATCGTAGAATCTGGTTTCGACAGCACGGTAACAGATCTTGAAGTGGTGTCGAAACAAACCACCCCTCCGGCATTGGTTCGCTCAGCCCTCAATAAAATCGTATAGGTTCCTGGCGCTGTGTATACATGCGGGGGTTCAAAACCTGAGGTATTGGGCCCTGCGCCCCAGCTCCAGATATAGTTGGTAGCATTGGAGGATGTATTGATCACCCTGGTGGTATCGCCCAGGCAATAGACAGTATTATTGGTATTGAAGGCCGCTACCGGTTTGGCATATACTGTCACTTGTTTTTGTATGGATGTGTCGCTACAACCATTCGTCATTTGAACGGTCACTGTAAACACGCCGGCTGTGGTATATGTATGCGGCACAATGATTTCATTTACACCAGTGGTTTGCGGTGCCGAACCATCGCCAAAATCCCAGGTGAACTGTGTTGCGCCGCTGGTACTGTTGATAAAATTCACGGTATGTGATGCACAGCCAAACAATTCAGTTGAGTTGATCGTTACACCCGGCTGTATAATATTGGGGGCAACTCGGATATTGATCACCTGCGTATCCCTTCCACACTGGTTCTCTGCAATCAATGTTAATTGGAATGTATCTACCACACTGGTAAAATAAGTGTAGCTGAATGTCCCGGTGGTAAAGGTTGTGTCGGTATCTCCGTTACCAAAATCCCAGTAATATGCAAAACCGTTACCGAGCGATGTATTCGTTATTTGAATCGTGAATGGCGAACATCCTGAAGTTGAGCTTACAAAAAACCTTGCTTTGGGATTGGCCCTGATGATCACACTGTCTACATACGTAGTGGTATCGCACTCATTGAAAGCACTGAGGGTAATATAATATGTGGTATCGGTAAATGAAGGGCTGCTCAGGAATGTAACCGGAGCTGGATTTGCCAGCGTTGATGTTTGTCCGTTACCAAAGTCCCAGTTGTACTGGAAAGTGTCTATCAGATTGGTTTGATTGGTAAATGCCACCACGAGCGGGCCGCAGCTATCTTGTGTGGTGGTGGCAAACAATGCCTGTGGCTGAGGCTTGGTGTAGAATGTATGTGAAGCGCTGTCATTTTTACAACCAAATGCGCTTATCGCTACCATTTTAATGGTTATTGATTCGCTTGGCCCCGGAATGGTATACCCTGGGAATGAAGTTCCGGCACCCAATGCAGTAGAAACACCAGCGGTATTCACTGCATACCATTGGTAACTGCCATTTGGAATATTCACATTACCGGGAGATTGAGGGGACGTATTGCTGATGTTGATGGCAAACGGCCAGCAAGCAGTATCTGCCGATTGAGTAAAGGATGCTTTAGCATCGGGGTTAACATAAATAGTATAATTGGTTGGTGCCCCTGCACAGGCACTCGCCGTTGATGTTACAGCATATACCACTGAATCCTGGGCAATGCCGGTATTGGCCAATACCATTGATCCAAGCGTTGGGCCGCTACCGTTAGGCAGGAAGCCGGTGACTGCACCTGAAGAAACCAGCGTCCAGCTATAGGAAGCTCCGGGTGACAGGGATGTCCAGTTTATTGCCGTTGTGCTCAAGCCATTACATACCGATTGGTTCAATGGGTTGTTGCTTACAGATGCCCTTGGTTTTACATATACATTTACCTGGAAAGGCGTGCCGGTACAATTGCCACTGGCTCCCGATACAGGCGTAACAAGATAGGTGATGGTTACTGCGCTTAACGTTGTATTTGTAAGTGTTCCGCTGATATTGGGCTGATTGATTCCGGCAGCTGCACCCCCGGTTCCCGGAGGCATTACAGGGGCACTCCAGCTATAGCTGGTACCGGCTGGAATAATAGTGGCTACGGTTGGGATGCCATGCTGCGGAGTAACTATAAATTGTTCGCCACTGCAAATCGTGTCGGTAAGTACAGGGATTTCCGGTGTTGGTTGAACGGTAATAGTTAGTTGAAATGGATTGCCTACACAACTTCCTGCTGCACCAGATGTTGGGGTTACAGTATAAATTACCGGCTGAGGGATATTGGTGGTATTCACCAATAATTGCCGGATGCTGTCTTGTGCAACTGCCTGGCTGCTTTCGCCGGTAACATTGGGGTTATCGGTAAACGTCCAGGTATAGGCAGTACCCGGAGGTACTATGCTCGCCGGGGGGTTATTGGCCGGTGCGAAACGGATGCTATCCCTGCTGCAAACTGCCGCAGTTTGTGCCGGTACCAGTGGTTTAGGGTTAACGGTTATGCTATACCGTGAGGTATCACCCGGGCAGGCAGAAGAACCCGATGTAACTGCCACTGCTGCGTATGTAACTGTAATAGCAGCCGTGGTATTGTTTACCAGGGTTTGCACAGGGATGGTTCCCGTTCCGCTGGTAACCACTCCCGTTATACCGGCTGGTTGAACCGCCGTCCAGGGAAGCCCCACACCCGGCGTTGCAGAACTCAGCGCCACCGCTACGGTAGATTGCCCCGAACAAATTGTTTGATTGCCGGGTGCAAAATTCACCCGTGGAGCAGGGTTTACATAAATGGTTAAGGTAAAATTTGCGCCTGCACACCCATTGGTAATAGGTTGAACGGTATAAGTAGCTGTTTGAACAAAATCGGTGGGGTTACTGATTGTTCCCGTAATACTGGTAGCATTGGTTCCTGCAGCCCCACCCGTTAATCCACCGGTAACCACAGGCGCTGCCCAACTGTAAACGGTTCCGGCCGGAACAATGGTAGCAGTCGGAACTACACTGAATGTTGCGCTGCTGCAAATGGTATCATTGATAGGGCTGATAAATGCAACCGGGTTTACAACAACCTGGATGGCTGCCCTGGGGCCTTCGCAATTGTCGGCAGATAATTGGCTCACATAATAGGTAGTGGTACCTGGTGTAGTGGTAACCGGTGTTGGCGCAGTTGTACTGGCCGTTCCGCCGGTTGCAACAGTATACCATTGCAGGGTGTGGTTTGCCAATGCGGTTGCGGTGAGGGCCGTTGCTGTTGCATTCTGGCATAATGATACAGGGCTGCTAACAATAGGCGCTGCCGGTGTTTGATTTACAACGGCGGTTACAGAGGTAGCCGGGGATGTACAGCCACTAACCGTAGCTGTTACCTGATAATTACCCCCATTCGCTACAGTAGCAGATGTAATGGTAATGGAAGTGCCGGTATTGCTATAGCCCCCGGGGCCACTCCAATTATATGTAGTGCCGGCAACAGGGGACGTAACACTGATGGTAAAATTATTGCCACTACAAATAACAGGGCCGGCGCTTGTCGTTGGCGCTGTTGGCGGATTAGGGTCTACCAATGTAAAGCTGAGTGCATTGGAAACGCATCCCAATATCGAAACTGTAATATTGGTATAGTTACCCGAAGGAAGTGCTGCCATTGTATAAGATGTTCCCGTGGCAGTAAAGCTGATGGCGGGTTGAGGGGCAGTATTGTAATTATAATTGAGCGTATATGCACCGCCGTTGGTTAATCCAGATATCACAATAGAACCTGTGGTGGAAGAACAGCCTGCCGGATCGTTCTTAACCCCGGTGATGGCCGGGATTGGGTTAACGGCAACTGATTGCGTACTTGCACATCCATTGATATCGGTATAGGTAATCACCGTAGTTCCGGTAGCAATACCGGTAACCACCCCTGAATTACTAATCGTTGCAATGGCAGGATTTGAAGACACCCATGGACTGGTCGTTGCCGGGGACCCTGTGCCAGCTAAAGAAAGCGTGGCGCCTACACAAAGCCCGGCACCCCCACTGATCACAGGTAACGGCCTTATAGTAATGTTTTGTGTAGCCGGGCAGCCGTTGTTACTGGTATATGTGATCGTTACTGTTCCGCCGGAAACACCGGTTACTACCCCGCTATTGCTTACCGTTGCTACTGAAACATTTGAGCTTACCCAGGGGTTTGTAGTTGCTGGCGTACCAGATCCTGTTAATGTGATGGTATTGCCTGCACAAACGCTCGTGGGCCCGGTGATGGTTGGTGTAGGGTTTATTGTAATGTTAACTGTATTTACGCAACCAACATTGGTAGTATAAGTGATCGTAGCCGTTCCCGCAGATACACCGGTAACTGTTCCGCTACTGTTAATTGTTGCAATCCCCGGTGCTGAACTCACCCATGGATTGGTTGTTGCCGGAGTACCGGAGCCGGTTAAGCTGAAGCTGTTTCCAATACAACCGTTGTTTGCACCCGAGATGACTGGTGCACCACTAATAGTCACCAGTACACTATTATCGCATCCGGCACTATTTGTAAAAGTAATGGTAGAGGTCCCTGCTGAAACACCGGTTACAACACCGGTACTGCTTACGGTTGCTACCGAAGGGTTGCTGCTTGTCCAGGGAGTAGCACCCGGTGTGCCGGTTGCCGTTAGAGTGGTGGTATTTCCCACACAAATGGCAGTTGTGCCAGTTATTTGTGGTATTGCTAAAACAGTAATGGTGATTGTTCGCGTACACCCGTTGCTGTTGGTATATGTGATGATGGCTGTTCCTGCTGAAATACCTGTTACAACGCCTGTACTATTTACTGTGGCAACACCGGGGTTAGAAGAAACCCATGGGCTTACCGTTGCCGGCGTACCCGAACCCGTTAACGTGGTTGTATTGTTGATACAAATAGTGCTCGTTCCGGTGATGGTGGGCAATGCACTTACAGTAAAATTTGCAGTAGCATTGGTAACGCCACAGCTATTGGTTACAGCAAGCGCTATGGTTTGGCTGCCATTGGTATTATATGTAATGGTACCCGGTGTACTCGTATTAGAACTCGCTGGTGTGCCATTGGTGAAAGTCCAGCTATATGTGGTGGCTGCATCTATATAGCAGGTGGATGAATTTGTGGGGGAAACAGACTGGCCCTGGCAAACATTGGCCGGAACCCCACTGATGGATACAACCGGCCGGCCTTTCACTATTACCTGTTGTGATACCACGGCCGAAGAACAGGCTGCCAGTGGCGCTATGGTTTGCAGGCTAACGGTATAAATTCCTGGATTGATAAAATTGAAAACCGGGTTTTGTGAAGTGGCACTAGTTCCTGAAGTATATGTATAGTTTTCTGTATCAGGTAAACAACCTGCAGTTGGCGCATATGTGACCGTCCAGCGGAATACGTTTTGTCCGCAGGTAGCCGCATTCGTTGTTGCAGCAGCTGTTACATTCGATAAAGGGGCACAACCGGTTAAGGTATTCAGGGTGAATGAAGCCGTGGGTTCGGGGTTTACACAAATGGTACGGGTCATGGTGTCCATACCACAACGGTTGGTACCTGTAATGATCCGAATGGTATAAATCCCTGCAGTTGTAAATGCCACCTGAACAATATCGGTACCGGAAGTCCACGAATCTGGGTTATTGGGCTGACCATTGTTATTGCCCAAAGAACCGGAGTTTACTGTCCAGCCTGCTGCTGGCGTAATCGTCCAAATGGTTTTGCCACTGGTGCAGGACCCGCTACCGGAGTTAGGGACCGTAGAACCAACGGTACTGGTATTCGTTAACGTTATGATATTGTTTACGCATGTAGTATCGTTCGGTGAAATGGTAAAGTCGGCTTCCGCCTTTTTAGAAATGCGTATCCCTCCTATCGTTCCGGGAGTTTCCCCACAGGGATTTACGATATTATATGAAATAGTGAATGTATTATTCGGTGCTATTCCGCAACTGGTAGAATCGAAAGTATGTATAAAAGTAGCTGGCAATGTTTCCTGGGTATAGTGTACTGTATCGCTTCCATCATTTACATAAATATAATAATCGGTTCCGGGCGCATTGCTTGCTATGTTAGCAAAGGGGAAAGAAAAAGTGGTTCCGGTACAGCCCTGTGTACTACTGGGGGAACTGATAGAGCCCCCGGGGTTGCTTCCTATGAAAATATTATAAACAGAAGTGTCTACACAAGTTCCCGTAAACACATAATAAGTGATTTGATACGTTCCTATATTATAATAATGGGTAATCCCATTGGCTGCCCCGGTACCCCAGCTTGGATTTGTATAGTTGGGTGACCCGTCTCCCCAATTGATTATGTAATTGGTATTGATAGATGCGGTACTGGTTTGATTATAAAAAGTAAATGTATGTTGAGAAGTATCACATTGAAAGAAATAGGGCTGACCATTGTATGTTGAAAGAGGTGGGTTACCCTCAAGTGTTGCATCTGGAAAAGCGCCAATAGGAATGTTTTGCGTTACCGTGTCTTTACAACCGGCAGGTGTGGTAACGATGAGTGTCACAGTAAACGATTGTGGCGTACCAAAACCTGCTCCCACAAAGCTATGTTGTGGGTTGCTGTTTGTTGCCGTATTGTTAGAACCTGAGGACGGGTCTCCGAAATTCCAGGCATAGGTCATTCCGGCGGAAGGAGTAGAAGTGCTGTTGAAAGCGATAACCCTTCTTCGCCTGGGGCATCCGCTGTTAGGATGATAGGTAAACGAAGCATTGGGCTTTACATTAACGGTAATGGTGACCCTTGCTGTATCCCGGCAGCCATTGGGTGCAGTTCCTATTACCTGGTATTGTGTAGTTGTGGTGGGAGTAGCGGTAACATTGGTACCGGTTACTGCACTTAACCCGGTAGCGGGCGACCATGCAAACGTTGAGCCGGCAATAGTTGCCGATGCGGTTAATACGGTATTACTTCCATTACAAATATTGGCGTCTGAAGCTGTAACTGTTACACTGTTGGCGGGAAGAACTGTTGCAGCAACCACCGGTGTGGTATCCCTCGTACTGCTGTATATTAATACACAGGAGTAATTGCCACTTGTGGTTACGGTATATGTCAGCTGGTTTGCACCTGCAATTGGGCTATTATTTAAAAGCCAGGAAAAGCTGGGGTTGCCTGTAAATCCTCCAACGGTAAGTACCCCATTACCACAAAATGTAACAGGTCCCGATGGGCTGATAGAGGGGGGTGGAGGAGCGGCAGTAGGTAGAGGGCCTGTACCCGCTTTCACAAAAAAAGAAACAATAAGGCATAAAACAATCCAGCAGGATCGCAGGGTTAGTATCCGGGTGTTCATAAAGACGCGTCTTAGTTCTGATAATATGGTTTATCGGGGATAAGTGGAGATCAAAGAGGTACCAGCGGGCCAATAGAGTGGTTTCAACTCTTAAAAAAGACAGCAGCCAGTTGGTTGAATTCCTGCAAAAATAACTAAATATAGCTTTTTGTCAAGGTTTTAAGCAGATTTAGCAGCAATAAGCATGCCCGGATTGATTTTCAATGGATTCTTTTATTCATCTGAAGGAGAAGCGGCGAATTGATCAAGCTGGTAAATATATCATGACTGCCGGTCTTTTTAAACGATGCGCCGTTTGTTAATCATTTGATATTTACTAACGGAAATAAATAAACGAAAATAAAAAGGGCACTGTTTCCAGTGCCCCTATTGAGTAATTTGTTGTGATTACTTCAGGTTGTTAGACAGGTGCTTTGCCATGTCGAACATAGATACCTGGCTCTTTCCGCCAAATACCAGTTTCAATTTTGCATCTGCATTGATCATACGCCTGTTCTTGCTATCCTGCAGTTTGTTTGCTTTGATATAATCCCAAACTTTTTTTACTGCTTCGGTACGAGGCAACGCCTTTGTTCCGATTACTGCACCCAGGTTTGCACTTGGCGTTAGTGCCGCCATGAATGCTGCGTTTGGTTTACGGGCAGATTTCTTTTTTGCTGCTTTTTTAGGAGCTGCTTTTTTTGCTGCCTTCTTTGGAGCTGCTTTCTTTACTGCTTTTTTAGCGGCTGCTTTCTTTGGAGCTGCTTTCTTCGCAGCCTTTTTTGGAGCTGCTTTCTTTTTAGTTGCCATGTTTGATTTTTTAGAATTAAATGGGATAATAAATTATCATGGCTAAGTTATGATATTTACTCTCTAATTGACCAAATTTTTCTCTAAAAATCATCCACATTTTTTCATTTTTCCCTCTGAAAACGGTATTTACTGTAAAATAAGCTACCAGAAACTGCTTTTATTTGTTGATTGGCTGTGTATACTGGATACGGGAAAATAAAAATGAATGTTCAGGAGTTGACCAAAAAATTAACAAAACCAGCCCCAACCGCCCGATTTTTTCTCCATACAACTATCGAGAAAAAAGTGTGTTATTTTAGTAGGCGTTGAGAAAAATTCTATAAAAATATGTACTCATTGATTCAATGATTCCCTTTATATCAGCTACCCTTTCGCGTTAGAATGCAAATTTTTGGGCGCCGGTATACATGAATTGGGAAATAAAAAAGTAGCCACTAACCATGAAACTTCGTCTACTGTACACGGTCATATAATAGATAAAAATGGCTGAAAATGAGGTGAATAAAGGGTTTTGCCGGTATTCTGGTAAGATATTTGAGGTATATTTGGCAAAACTAATCCATGAAATTCTTTAAAACCTCGCTGCCAGTGGCAGAAACCAAAGCTTATATTAAATCGCTGAAAGCCTACGATTATGAGTATTGTATCCTGGGAATGCCCGACAAAACCTGTATCGTAATTTCCAACAGTGAGAAACTATCTGCACGCCTTATTGATCCTTCATCAGATTTTGAACCCGTTCGTTTGGCAAAAAAGGACATTGAAAAAATCCATGTGAAACACATGTATCAAAGTACACAAGGGAATTACGGGCTGGTACTAGACGGTGTTTAATTGAATACATTCAAGTTAACTCCAGCCCTGTGTTTCAAGGAAACAGTACGGGTCTATAGAGGCAAAATAATCAATATCGGAAGGTTCCTCAGCCATTTCCATGGCCAATACGTGCCTGCATTCCCTCATCTGCCACATAAACATCCGGGCTTCGGGATTCACCATAAAAAACAATTCGGGTAAAATATCTTTTAGCAAACCGTTCCAGCAGGCTTCTTTTAGCTTCTCGGGCTGTGAAAGGTTCTTTGGTTGCTCAGTCCCATCTTTTTCGCAGTATTGCCTACTGGCAAAGCGGCTGCCAGTAACGAGTAATACTTCCTGTTGGGTAGATATCTGTGACATAATCTGGGGTTTTGTCCCACTTTATTGACACAGAAACGTATAAAAAGACATATTTATTATTTTGAAAATATTGTTAAAGCAATTTCTACCCCGAAATATGGGGTGAAGGGCAGGTATTTTTCAATATCGGCGAACTGATTAAGCAGCTGGATATCAGCAAAAGAGATGTTGAATGGAATTTGAATACCGTATTGGGTGTGTCTTTGTGAATGGTTACTCTTCCTTCCTTTTAAAGATGATGGCAGCATTCTTATTCAGGTCGCCTGAGAACCTGATCTCATAACGGTCACGGCCATCCTGGATGATCAACAGGCCGGTATTGGGTGCTATGGTGCCAAGGTTTTCGGCATACATAATCATTTGAAGGGAATCGCCCATCTCCGGTGTGATGTATATGGTTTCCGAAATAGCACTGGTACTCAACCCCTTCTTGCCCATGATAACTTTTCCATTGAGGATGACACTCACTGTATCGCCATCCACTTCGCCATTGTCATACAAAGTGAGTTTGAGGCTGTCTGATTTAAAATAAACTGTTTGTATGGTTTCAATGCTTCGTTTGCCGAGGTCGTTTGCCGATCCGGATGGTGGAGGCGGTGTTTCTTTTCGTTTAACCGGTACCGTTGCTGCAACTGTTGGTTTTGTATCAGTGACTTGTTCAGTATCTTCTTCCTTCTCTTTAACCCGAACGTTTTTGGCAACCGGTGGCGCAGCAGGTTTGGCTTTAGCTATTCCCGGAACTGGTTTTATCAATAACCTTTTCCTTTTGGTCCCTGTAACCGTAGCCCTTGGTTGTATAACAACAGGCGGTAATGAAAAGGGGGTTGCTGCTATATCCCGCCGCACCAGGACCTGGTCGGGCTCTTCTTCCACAACCGGCAGTTTTGCTACAGCAGCAGGTTTTTCTTTTTTGAAGGATAGGTTTTCAGATAGTTTCAGCTCATCCAGTTCTGCCAGCAATTGAGAAGAATCAGGATCCAGTGCTTTAGTAAGCCTTACTTCCCCGGAAGCCTTACGCATATCGCCACCGGTCTTTGTTTTAAAACTGCCACTTAATATCAGTGCCTCGGCTGTTCTTTCGAGAAAAACGCTATTGATTTGGCGGATTTTCTTTGGACCATCATCCTGCAGGTTATCAAACAGCAATTGGTTCTCTTCAAGAATATACTTGTTCTTTTCACGGGAAACCACGAGGGATTTTACTGCCGAATAGGTTTCTCCTTTTATTACAAAAATGATCTTTGAAAACCCGGTGAGGATGCCATTGCTGTCGCTTAATACCACTTCATACCTGAGTTTTTTCTGATCGGTACTCACATAGCCGGTCCATGCCCCTGTAATATCGGTATCTGAATCCGAACCGGGTTGTGCCAGCATAGAAAATGGCCATAAAAATAATATTAGCAAATAGGCTTTCATGTATTGATGTACAATATCAAATATAAAAGTAATACAGTTTATGCACAGGTTGTACATTTTAACAACCGGATATTATTAAACTTTCCATTTATTATTATAGAAAAATGAAACTCACAGCATTACAAAAGGCTCAATCATCGATTAAAGGCTTTCCCAATTTTTACGACAAGATGATAATGAAAATGTCGCTAGCAGGGTTGTCTAAAAGCACTATTACAAATTACATCAGGCACCTTGCACAGGTCAGCTTGTATCATCAAAAAGTACCAAGCATACTTTCAGCTGATCAGATTGAGGACTATTTTTATTATTTGCAAAAAACATACACTGCACCATCCAACACTCTCTTCAAACTTACTATTGCTGCGCTCAGATTTGCATTCAAGGCATTGCACTTGAAAAAGCTTGAACTTAATATACCTAGCATTAAACGCCCGGTAAAACTTCCGGTAGTTCTTAACAAAGCAGAAATTAAGGATATGTTGAATATTCCGTTGCTTTTAAAACATCGTTTGCTCATTGCTATTTTATATGGTTGTGGACTGAGATGTGGAGAGCTATGCAACATTATGCTTAGTGATATCGATCTTCAGAGGTCTATGCTGCATATCAGGCAGGGAAAAGGTAAAAAAGACAGGTATGTTCCTTTAGGTGATTACTTAACCAATGTGATAAGGCAATACATTGAAATCAGCCGCCCTACAGGCTGGTTGTTTGAAAGGACTTCCGGGAAAAAACAGGAAAAGCAGTTCGACAAAAAAATATCCAGCCGGGGGATATTATGGGCCATACAAGAAGCTGCAAAAAAAGCCGGTGTTATCAAAAAGATCAATGTACATACGTTGAGACATACTTTCGCCACACATTTGCTGGAAGATGGGCTGGATATCGTATCCATCAAAGAATTACTGGGCCATGCCAGTGTTCAAACCACCCTGGTATATCTTCATGTTGCAAGGCCGGCTGTAGCGCTCCAAAAATTTAGCCCGCTTGATAAACTTCCCGGCGTTCGAATCATCCAGGGTTTTCAAACCAGCCTGGTATTCCCTCACAATAACAATAGTTAAAAAAGTTCTTTCACAACGTTCGCCACGATATGCGGCCTTCCAAGCGTATAATAATGCAAAACAGGAACACCGGCTTTTTTCAATTCTGCAGATTGCTGCAAAAGCCATTCGGTACCCACTTTTTCTACATCGGCATCGGTCTTGCATTGATGGATTGCATCTGCTAATGTTGTAGGAAGGTCGATATGAAACGTTTTAGGCAGAATGGTTAATTGCTTTTTACTATACACCGGTTTTAATCCCGGGATAATCGGCACCGTTATGCCTATTTCCCTGCATGCATTTACGAAAGAAAAGTATTTGGCATTATCGAAAAACATTTGTGTAACTATGTAATCGGCGCCTGCATCAACTTTTGCTTTCAGGTATTTAAGGTCGCTTTCCATATTCGGCGCCTCAAAATGTTTCTCAGGATAACCGGCCACCCCAATACAGAATTTCGTTTTGCTGGTATTCTTCAAATCTTCTTCGAGGTAAATACCGGCATTAAGGTCGGCAACCTGTTGAAGCAGGTCTATGGCATATTTATGCCCGCCCGGCTCTGGTTCAAAAGTAGATTCATTCTTGGCAGCATCGCCCCTTAACACAAGTACATTGTCAATTCCAAGGTAATTGAGGTTAATTAGTGCGTCTTCCGTTTCATTGATGCCAAATCCTCCGCATATCAGGTGAGGTACTGTATCTACATTGTATTTATTCATGATGGCGGCGCAGATAGATTCTGTACCGGGGCGTTTACGTACCACCACTTTTTCGAATGTACCGTCGCTTTTTTTCTTAAATACATGCTCGCTCCTGTGGTAAGTAACATTGATAAATGCAGGCTTGAATTCCATCAAGGGGTCGAGGTGCTGGTAGAGCGACTGAATTCCCTTTCCCTTAAGCGGGGGAAGGATTTCGAAGGAAACCAGTGTTTTATCAGACTGGTTGATATGGTCGATTACTTTCATGCTTCACAAATATCTGCAAACATAAGTAAGGATAAAAGAATTGCAATCAGTTGTAGTACCGCTCTTTTAAAAAACAACGGGTTATCACTTAAACGTTAATATTGCCCCTGGTTTTCTTTATCAGACCTGTTCCCTGTATTTTTGTATTCAAACCATTCGCTTGAACCTTACCATACATACCAAAAACCTCGTAAAAGTGTACGGCAGCCGTACCGTTGTAAACAATGTTTCTTTCAATGTAAGCCAGGGAGAAATCGTTGGTTTGCTGGGGCCTAACGGAGCAGGTAAAACCACTTCTTTTTACCAGGTGGTGGGGCTTGTGAAGCCCGATAGTGGCGAGGTTTATCTCAATGATATCAATATCACCCGCCTGCCCATGTATAAAAGGGCACAAATGGGCATCGGCTACCTGCCCCAGGAAGCAAGTGTATTCAGGAAATTAAGTGTTGAAGACAATATTATCGCAGTGCTTGAAATGACTAAGCTGAAAAAAGCAGCACAAAAAGAAAAGCTGGAGTCATTGTTGAATGAGTTCAGGTTACAACATGTAAGAAAAAACAACGGCGATACATTGAGTGGGGGCGAAAGAAGGCGTACAGAGATTGCAAGGGCTTTGGCCGTTGACCCTAAGTTTATTTTACTGGATGAGCCATTTGCCGGGGTAGACCCCATTGCGGTAGAAGATATCCAGGAAATCATTGCCAAATTAAAATACAAGAATATCGGGATTTTGATCACCGATCACAATGTGAATGAGACGTTGTCTATTTGCGACCGGGCCTATCTCCTGATAGATGGGAAGATTTTTAAACATGGTACCGCTGAAGAACTCGCAGGCGATGAACAGGTACGGCGTTTATACCTTGGCCGTAATTTCGAACTCAAGCGAAAAGATTATCTGCATGAGCAGGCTGCCCAATAAGCCTATTTAATACAATTGTTTTATCTTTCCAAACATGAAGCTGTTATCTCCCGCCATATCCCGGCTGGCAAGGATGAGGTTGTGGCGTATTCAAAACTGACCAATCATCCCGTAGCTGCACAACGCGAAGTGCTGCAGGGATTGGTAACAGCAGCTCAATACCCCGTGTTTGGAAAGAAG
>JBPOHG010000134.1:0-4219 GCA_052035835.1 Bacteroidota bacterium
CCGAATTTTGAATTTTCAATGCACAACCTGAAATGGCATGCCATGGCAAGCTAGCATCATACACCAAACGCAAATCCGTTGACGGCTGCAACCACCGGTTTTTTGCAATTTTCAATTTTAAAAAAAACATCCTGGCCCCGCTTGGCAAGCTCCATAGCTTCCTCTTTGTTGAGCGAAGAAAACTCTGTAATATCTGCACCAGCTACAAATGCTTTGCTACCCGAACCGGTGATGATTACCGACTTGATCGCCGGGTTGCTGTATACTTCATCCATTGCCAGGTCTAGTTCGGTGAATACATCTTTATTCAATGCATTCATTTTGTCGGGCCTGTTGATGGTAATGGTAAAAATGCTATTCTCTAAATTGGTGAGCAGGGTAGTGTACATATTAGTTAGTTATGAGTTGATTAAAAATTTCTATGCTTGCTTACCCATTCTTTAATATAGCCGGCAATTTCACTGGTATTGGTGCCTGGCGCAAAAAGTTTTCCAACACCCGATTCCTGCAACTGCTGCATATCATCTTCAGGAATAATACCTCCACCGGTAAGCAATACATCATTCATGTTTTTTTCTTTCATCAGTGCAATGATTCTTGGGAACACCGTCATGTGTGCCCCGCTGAGGATACTTACACCAATGGCATCTGCGTCTTCCTGCAATGCTGCATTTACAACCATTTCGGGAGTTTGGCGTAAGCCCGTATAAATAACTTCCATGCCTGCATCCCTGAGTGCAGTTGCGATTACTTTGGCGCCACGGTCGTGGCCATCCAGGCCAACTTTAGCAACCAATACCCTGATAGGTCTGTTCATATTCATGCGTTAAAAATAGGCAATGCTTTTTTAATTCTTTCAATCGTCGCCTCCCTCCCAATCATAGCAGCAATTTCAAATACAGCCGGACCGAATTTGCCGCCTACAAGCATAATACGCATGGGCAGCTGGAGTTCCCCGGGTTTGATATTTTGCTCGGCCGCAAGTGTTTTAAATGTTTCTTCTATGGCTTGTATATCCCAATTTTGCAATTGCCCAAGTTTGTTACAATAAGTATCAAAAAATGAAGCTTTTGTTTCATTCCACTTTGGTTTAACTGCCCCTTCATCCAATTGCTCAGGGGAAGTAAAAAAGTAAGCACCTTGCTCAAAAAAATCAGGTAACAATGTACAGCGGTCTTTGATCAGGTCTATAACTTTTTCAAAATATGCCTGATCATGCACTGTTATCCCTTTTTGTTCAAAGATGGGTTTAACCAATGTTGCCAACCGGGATGCAGGGGTTTTGCGTATCCACTCTTGGTTGTACCATTTTGCTTTTTCGAAATCGAACTTAGCACCACTCTTGTGTACACGGTCAATTGAAAATCCCTGGATCAGTTCATCCATGCTGAAAATCTCCTGTTCGGTACCGCTGGTCCATCCCAACATGGCAAGAAGGTTGATGAATGCCTCCGGTAAAAATCCTTTTTCCCGGAAACCTTCGGTAAATTCATTAGAACGTGGGTCGGTCCAGTTCATGGCAAATACCGGGAACCCATATTTTGCCCCATCGCGTTTGCTGAGTTTGCCACTGGGGCCAAGGATCAATGGTAAATGCGCCCATTGGGGCATATGCTCTAAACCAAAAAGGTATTTCCACAATAATATGTGAACAGGGGCACTGCTCAACCATTCCTCACCCCTGAAAGCGTGGGTGATCTTCATTAGATAATCGTCTACCACCACAGCCAGGTGATAGGTAGGCATGCCATCGGCTTTCAATAACACTTTATCATCCACCACCGATGAATCAAAACTTACTTCATGATGAATGAGGTCATTAAAACGAATCGTTTCATTGGCAGGCATCTTAATGCGGATTACATGCCTGGTACCATTATTGAGAAGTTGGTTTGTTTCCCCGGGCGAAAGTGTCAGGGAGTTTTTCATTTTCAAACGAACATGGCCGTCGTACTGCGGGGAAGGGTTTTCTGCAGTTTTAAAATCGTTCCTCATTTTTTCGAGGTCTTCCGGTGTATCAAAAGCATAATAGGCATAACCGTCATTCACCAATTGTTCGGCGTATTTTTGGTACATGGCTTTTCTTTCACTCTGCCGGTAAGGGCCGTATTCGCCACCATGCTGGGGGCTTTCATCGGGTTGTAAAGAACACCAGGCCAGGCAATCATATATATATTGTTCGGCCCCTTCCACAAAACGGGTTTGATCGGTATCTTCTACTCGCAGGATAAAATCCCCCCCATTTTTTTTGGCAAACAGGTAATTGTATAATACAGTCCTTACACCTCCCAGGTGCAATCCGCCGGTTGGACTGGGAGCAAATCGTACCCTAACTCTTTTTTCCATGCTGCAAAGGTAATCATCATGTCTTAAATGCTGATTTGCAATACAAAAAAGCCGGTATTGCCCCAGTTATAAAAAAACATTAAAAATTCTTCAGTATCCAATTAAACTTTTAACGCCACGTTATATCTATGTATCATATTTAACTAAAAAAATTATTAAAATGAAGACTAGTATCAAATTATTCACAACCGCAGCACTTGCCCTCACCGTACTTTTTACGAGCTGTAAAAAAGATGACACCGGCAGTACCGACAACAGCATTACCGAACTCACCACCCATTCCGACGACCAGGCCAGGGTATCTGATGATGGTGATGCTATTGCCAATGACGCCAATTCAATCATCGATGAAAATGCAGCTTTCAGTGGAAGGCCGGGATCGGGGGATATTACTGCAAACCTGCTATGTAATGGAACTGCTGTTTTAGATTCTACCGGCACTACCCGTACCATCACTGTAACTTATAATGGCCTCAACTGCATTGGCAACCGTATCCTGGTAGGTACCGTTGTTTATTCAATGCCACTGGGTACGCATTGGCGTGATGCAGGTGCCGTTCTCACCATCAATGTACAAAACCTCCGTATAACCAGAGTAAGGGATAACAGGAGTATTACTTTAAATGGTACAAAAACCATTACCAATGTTAGTGGCGGCCTGATCAGGAATTTAGCAGCTATTGGAACTATTACTCATGATATTGCCAGTACTGGTATGACGGTAACTTTTGATAATGGAAGTCAGCGCAGTTGGCAAATTGCTAAAAGAAGGGTATTTACCTATAACAATGGATTGGTTATTACAACTACAGGTACCCACACCGAAGGTACAGTTACCAATGTGGCTGTTTGGGGAACCAATCGTTATGGAAACAGTTTCCTCACTTCCATTACACAACCCATCGTTGTTCGCCAGGATTGCAGTTTCAGAATAGTAAGCGGTGAAGTAAAACATGAAAGGCTGGTGGCCAATGTAGTGGTAACTTTCGGATTAGACTCAAACGGCAACCCAACTACCTGCCCCGGTGCCAATGGAACCTACTACTTTAAGTCGGTTTGGACTGGCCCGAATGGTGTAGTACGTACGAATATTCTTCCATATTAATTATTAAATGTCCCGATTACAAAAGCCACCGAATGGTGGCTTTTGTGTTTAAATGCCTCCCCTTCATTTTAATAACTAAATTGCCAAATGTTTTACCTGGTAAAAACTCCCTGGTGGCTTAAGAAACTATATCCCGACTGCGTTTGGGATATGGCAGGATCGGGTAAAAAACTCTATCTCAGCTTTGATGACGGCCCTCATCCGGTAGCCACTCCGTTCGTTCTGGATACCCTGCAACAATACGGTGCAAAAGCCAGTTTTTTTTGTATTGGGAAGAATGTAAAAGCTTATCCAGATGTATACCAGCGGATCCTTGCAGAAGGCCATTCTGCAGGCAACCATAGTTTTAATCACCTCAATGGTTGGAAAACAGAAACACCAACATACCTTGACGATGTAGCTGCAGCAAAAGAATTCATAGGCGGCAACTTATTCAGGCCGCCCTATGGCAGGATTACCAGGGCCCAACTTGCCGGTTTATCTTCCTCACGGTTGGGGCTAAAGGCAATCATGTGGACAGTTTTAAGCGGGGATTTTGATACAGAAATCAATGGGGAAGCTTGTTTGCAGCATGTTATCAAAAATACGGAAGAAGGCTCGATCATTGTATTTCACGATAGTGAAAAAGCCATGGAAAGAATGGCCTATGCGTTACCGAAAGTGTTACAATATTTTAATGAAAGAGGGTACATTTTTGAGGCAATAACTACAGATATGCTATAAAAAAGTTGGGCCTGGGTAGAAACCCTGGCCCGTTTTTAATCCGTA
>JBPOHG010000160.1:0-8747 GCA_052035835.1 Bacteroidota bacterium
ACCTGCTAGATCAGGAAAGAAAAATGAAAAAGACGGGGCTCGAACATTTTTTTCACCACAGCCAAGTTATGAGCGATAAACAGTAATCTGATTATACAAAACTGATCAGGCATCTCGATATCAATCCGCAGGAATTTCTTATGATTGGGAATTCGTTGAAATCAGATGTGCTTCCTGTGCTGGCAGTTGGTGGACACGCCATTCATATCCCTTTTCATACAACCTGGGCGCATGAAAAAATAGACCATCATGTTGAACATCCACATTTCAGGCAATTTGAAAAAGTGGCAGATATATTGCCTTACATCCTCTCATGAAACAATTGATTGATATTAACAATTGGAGCCGGAAAGAACTTTACCAGTTTTTCAGGCAATTTGAAGAACCCTTTTTTGGGGTATGCGTTACCGTTAACTGCACACACGCCTACCAGCATGTAAAAAAAAGCAACCTGTCCTTTTTCCTTTATTACCTGCACAAGGCACTCAAAGCTGCCAACCAGGTTGAGAATTTCCGTTATCGCATACAGGGCGATTCGGTTTACCTGTATGAACAGGTAAATGCATCCCCCACCATTAATCGTGCAGATGGAAGTTTTGGTTTTGGCTACATGGATTACCATTCCGAATTTGATGTATTTGAAAGAAACGCTGCAAGTGAAATAGAAAAAGTACAAAACAGCAAGGGGATTGTCCCGGCTGTATCAGGCGAAAACCTGATCCATTTTTCTTCGTTACCCTGGATCAATTTCACTTCAGTTTCGCATGCCAGGAGTTTTAGTTTCCGAGACTCGATCCCAAAAATTTCATTTGGCAAAATGACCAGCAATATAGATGGCATTTGCAGCATGCCGGTTTCCGTGCATGTTCACCATGCTTTAGCAGATGGCTTTCATGTATCAGAATTCCTACGGCTTTTTGAAACTTATATGAATGAATAGTGTGTTGCAACTACGCCAATGAAAAACACAAAATCCAAAAATCATAAAATCAGTATCTTCAGCAAATGCAACCGGCTGCTCAGAAAAAATGGATCCTGCTATGCTTTGAACCCGTAAGGAATGACGGGTTGATATGCTTCAGGATATTGTTCGGGCTCATCATGGCCTTTCATTGTGTAAGCAGCATAGCCGACGGATCGGTATTTGCGAATTACATTCAACCACCGTTTACATTCAATTTTATTGGATTCGACTTCATTCAACCCATCCCGGGTAATGGCATGTATCTATTTTTTGGGACTATGGCACTGGTTGCATTGTTGGTAATGGCCGGATTTTTTTACCGGGTTTCTAGTATTGTGCTTGCATTGATGTGGACCTGCATTTACCTGATGCAAAAATCAAACTACAACAACCACCATTACCTCATGGTATTGTTGTGCTGGATCATGGCATTGTTACCAGCGGAAAGGGCTTTATCAATAGATAGCTGGAGAAATTCGACTATTCGTTCTGCTTTTTGTACAAAATGGGTCTACTGGCTTATGATGTTCCAGGTAGCAGTAGTGTATTTTTTTGCAGCCAGCAGTAAGCTTACTGAGGCCTGGTTATCGGGGAAATTTATAGCTATACGTTTCTCCAGGCTTGCAATGCACCCTAGCCTGGGCAGCGTCTACGGCAACCATTATTTTCAAATGTTCATTAGTTATGCCGGCATCGTTTTTGACTTTCTCATTATTCCATTGCTGATGTGGAAGAAAACAAGAAAATTTGCTATCCTGGCCGCAATCGTCTTTCACTTATTTAATTCTTATACTTTCCGGATTGGCATATTCCCTTACCTGTCACTAGCCTTATTTTTATTTTTCATTAATTACCGTTTTCCTGATTTTCTCTATGACAATAAAAATGGGGTCCGTACAGCAACTTATTTCCCAGCAAAAAAATGGGTCGTTTATTCGTTGCTGGTATATATGTTGGTACAATTGATATTACCAGTAAGGTACAAGCTATTTCCAGGGAATGTTTTCTGGACAGAAGAAGGGTACCGCATGAGTTGGAAAATGATGCTACGTACCAAAAGCGGAACAATTGCATTCAGGGTTACAGATGATGCAAGTAAACAGGAATGGCTGATTGAACCTTCAAAAAAATTCAGCCCTACCCATATGATGTGGTTAAGTGGCGCACCGGATATCATCTGGCAATATGCACAGCGGCTCAAAAAAGAATTCAGGGAGAAAGGCTACCCGGCTGTGAAAATTTTTGCCATCAGTAGTGTAAGTATGAACAGGGCCCCGGCAATTCCACTGGTAAACCCCGATACTGATCTTGCATCGGTTAGTTGGAGCCCGTGGAAACACTCGCAATGGATCATGCCAGCTCCATAAAATGTTGCACAGAAATTTTTGATCCTCAGAAGGATTTTCTTTTCCCAATCGTCTAAACCGGTAAAGTTTGCCCAGCGAAGCCGAACTCATAGAACAATTGCAACAAAAACAGGAACCTGCTTTCAGGCAACTGGTGGATTTGTATAAGGACAAGGTCTTCAGCTCCATTTTTTGTATGCTGCAGGATGAGCAGGAAGCAGAAGATGCTAGCCAGGAGGTTTTTATTAGTGTGTACGAATCTATCGGGGATTTTAGAAAAGAAGCTTCCCTGGGGACATGGATTTACAGGATTGCCGTACGAAAATCGCTCGACAAATTGCGCAAACGAAAGCAACGCCAACGATTACAGCAGTTGAATCCTTTCAGGAGACAGGTAAATGAATCGCTGCATCAGGTAGCAAATCCCTTGCAGCTTACCGAAGAAAAGGAAAAAGCAGCTGTACTTAGGAAAGCCATCTCAAAATTACCGGTTAAACAACAGATGGCCTTTAGCCTGATCAGGCTACATCATATGAAATATGAAGAGGCTGCAGCATATATGCATCTTAGTATCAAAGCAATTGAATCTTTGGTGAGCAGGGCGAAAGTAAATTTACAACAACAACTCAAACAATATTATCATTCACCTGAATAGCCAGTCATGAAAACAAATGCTCATAAAGAATTGCTAGACACCCATATCGCTGCATTGGAAGCAGAACAGCAAAAAAGTGCTAACCCATTTTTTTATACTCATTTGATGGCAAGGATGCAACAAAAAGCATCTTCAACCTGGTTATCTGGGCAGCCAGCCTGGGTCTTTGCAGCACTTACATTATTGCTGGTGATCAATGTTGCTGTATTAAACCGGAATCTTCAGAAAAAGAAGCCCTTAAATGAAAATATCAGTAATATGGAAAATTTTGGGAAAACGTTCAACTTCATTATTTCAAACCCATACGAATAGTAAATATGACAACACTTACAAAAAAATGGTGGGTACCTGCACTGGTTGTTCTCCTACTGGTTGCAAATACAGTGAGCCTGGTGTTATTATGGGTGAAACCACATCCCAAACCAATGCGGCCCCATGAAAAGCCCTTTGAATTCCTAGTCAGGGAATTGGGTTTTGATAATACCCAACAGGAAAATTACCGGTTACTCGTACAGGAGCACCGTGAAGAATCTGGCAGGATAAAAGCAACTGTAAAACGCGAAAAAGAGGAATTGTACAAATTAATGAAACAGGTATCCGTTACTGATAGTATGCTTACCAATCATACCAATAGAATCGCCGGTGAAATATCACAACTCGAATTAGTGACATACCGGCATTTTGAAAAAGTACGTATGCTTTGCAAGCCAACACAGCAGGTAAAGTTCGATCAGGTCATTCAACAAGTGTTGGAAATGATGGGCCCCAGGCATGGCCCACCTCCTGAAGATATTCCAAAACCTTAACAATGATTTACTTTGATCTTAAAAGGGTAAGTACTTCAGGGATCCCTCCCCTGTTCATATCAAATACAAGTGTATCGGCGGTGATCTTTGCAATCTTCACCATCATTTCCCTTTGCCCGGAAGGAGTAGTAAACAACATATCATTTTCCACTTTGTAAGTACCCACCTCCTTACTACCATTGTACTCGAAACTGTATTGGCCACCATGATCGAAGCTAAATTTAGTACTATTGATTTCACGGTTAGAGGCTTCTCCATTAACGAGCCATTCGGCACCCATCCAGTTCCCCTGAATGAGCTTAGCGTTTTCGTTATTTGAACAACCAGCCATTGTGGCCATTGAAAATATTGCAAATATGATACGAAGGAAACTATTCATAAGCTGAAATTTAGAGTAAAGTAAAAATAACCAATTTGGCCAGGAAACAAAAATGCAACTGTTACACTTCTGCTAAATCAATGCTGTGACTGCCTGATGCTACAAATAACTTTTGCTTAGAACAACTGGCTATGTAAAAAACCAACACGGTATTTTCAATAAAAAAGCCGCCATCCCGGGCGGCTAATAATCAGCTAATGTTTCAATTATAATATAAAGCAGGTACTAATTAACGGATAACAACTTTATGTGAAGCGATATTACTTCCTTTCAATGTAAGTTCTATACGGTAAGTTCCTTCAGGAAAATTACTCATATGAGCAATCTGCAACAGGTTAGAGCCCTTGCTCACTTCGTAAGCCGACTGAGCGATCAACTGGTTAGCAGCATTGAAAATCAAAACATCTGCTGTACCACTCTTCTTTGATTGAAAATCGATGTTAACAATACTCTGATTGGCAACATTCATGGCATCAAATTGAACCTGACGGGCATTTGTAAAATCTACTGCAATTACTTTGCTCAGGCTAATTGATTTATTGGCATTGATGCGCTTTAAACGGTAGTAAACTTTAGTATACTCTTTTAATAAAACGTCGTTGTCTTTAAAGCTGAAATATTTAAACTCACTATTTGCTGTAAGTGCATCCAATACCACGCCGGCAGTTTGAAAACTAACCTGGTCAAATGAACGCTCAATTTCGAAATAATCTGCTTCTTCCCCTTTATCGGCTTCCCAGTTGATGATTACTTTAGAAGTAGCTTCATTGGTTTCAATGGAAACTTTTCCAAAACCTGCATTGTCATTCGCAATGGCAGAAACTGAAGTGAGGATCAATGTTGAGAAGATGCTGAAGAAAGTCGTTTTCATTTTTTGTGGGTTTGAGGGTTGTTGCTTTTAGATTTGAAATGCTATTCTGTGTGTTTCAAATCTGACACAAACATAATACGCGATTTCGTTTTTCGCAAGTTTTTTGGACGGTATTTTTACGGTATTTACGTAAAAAGCGCAATTATTTTATTGTGCAAATGCGGAAATTACACGGCATTTTTTCGAGTATTTCCGAAATTAAAATCCCTCTGCATTGATTATGCAATAGTTATACATTAACAGATAACAATTATTATTTTAAAAAAACATATAGTGCTTTTAAAGAACAAAATAAACTCACTGCGTATTTTCACGCAGGTATCAAAAAAGCAAGCATTGCAATGAATTAATCACACGTAGTTTTCCGAAGTAAGCTAAGGATGTAGGGTAAGAATGCTGTATTAACAGGTGCTGCTCAAAAAATGCTGGAATGGGAATTTTACTATTTTGGCCAAAAAATCTATTTGCAGCTTATAGCCCGCAAATGCGTTTAAGAAGAAGTGGAATTTCTATTGAAGAATATCGCAATTGGAATATTTTCAAAGCTCCGCATATATATATAAGAGTTAAATACAATTAAAAAACGCCGTTTCATTTTTAGAAACGGCGTTTGATTGAAAAATCAGTGATTTGAAGTTCCGGTGATTAAACCTGGTTTATTCCGAGGCAGGTATTTTGATTATTGTTTTACAAATTTCAATGTTGAAGCTGCATTCCAGTTATCATTCACTGTAATGAAGTAACTACCGGCTGCCAGCGCAGAAATATCTATTTCTTTATGCCCATCCAGTTCATTTGGAGATAGCTGAAGCGTTTTCACCAACTGCCCTTTTTCTGAATACAATTTCAATAGTACCTTTTTTTCGCTTTGAGGCAGCCCCTTTAATGCAACCGTTATAAAGTTGGTTGCAGGATTTGGGCGCACTTGTCCGCTTACATTTTGAGCTACTGAATTATCTACTTTTACTATATTACTATAGTATACCTGATGATTATTTGAAATAGCTTTCAAACGATAAAATACAATCGGGGCATCCTCTTTATCATTGGTAAATACGGTTCGTGGCAAATCAACTTTTGTTGAAGAATGCCTGCTCACAAAACTAAACCCACTCGAACTGTAGCTTTTCTCCAACTCAAAATGTTGAATATCTTTTTCGGTAGTTGTTTTCCAGTTTACCTGTACATTATCATCGGAAAGCCGTTTGGCTCCTAGTGAGATATTGCTGTTATCGAGAATAATATAATTACATGGATTGCTAAAAGACAATACCCTGCTGGCATTCGAACTATAACAATCGAACAAGTTGATGTCTACAGTAATGGTATCCTGGTAAACACCTGCAATGTGTACCCAGAACAAATTTGTTCCCTGCGCTATGACAGTTCCGTTTCGGCGCCACCTGTAATAAGCACCATTTACCATACTGGTTTGTAATCTTACCCCAAATGGGTGGGTTACACAGTTCAACGGACGATCGGTTATATAAAAGTTCCCCGTAAAACTACCTATACTAACTTTTGAAGTACGTGAAACCCCACAGGCATCCGTTACACGAATATCATAAATAGTACCTGGTGCTGGGGCCGGATCGAGTACAACGATGCTGTCGGCTCCGCTATTCGTTGTAAGGTTAAAGTTCATATCAGTGTCAAGTTTATACTCATAAACGAACGGACGAATACCTCCCTGTGGCAACATGTTGATGCGTGCAAAACTTCCCAAAGAAGAACAAACCAATGCATTCGCATATTTTAAATCGAGTGTTGAATTTTGAAGAGGAGCAGATGTTACTGTGATAGACCTGCTTATGGTTTCTATAATTGTTCCGTCGGGGCAACGAACATCAATAGAAAATGTATACGTCCCTTCCTGCCCTGTGTTGATTTTCAATCCAACATTTGAGTAAGCTAATTTTATAGTATCACCCACTGTCATGGTTGAAAAACCAAACATTTGATTCACCATGTTTACATTTTGGTTATTAAGATTCAGCATGGGAAACACGTAAGATCCCGGCACTCCCGTTAATCTAAGGTTTGAAAGCAGGTAACTGGTATTTACATTCTTTAACCAGCCATCAACCCGGATACCCCTATACCCATCGCTTCCACATGCCAGTGTGGAAGTAGCCACAGATAAATTCAGGCTGGCACGGTACTCTGGCATAGATCCCGAGGGTGAAATGGTGATAGGTTGTGAAACAACACCATTGCTGCAATTTCTCACCCAACTTATATTATATGTATAGGTACCAGGCGGAAGCAGTTTATTGATCAGATATGCTGACTGACTTGTTCCGTTCCAATTTGGAATCGTTGGGTAACTAACGCTGCCAAAGCCATTCACAGTAATACCTGTGACAGTGTATCCGGCGGGAAGTGGTTTTATGATTATCTGGTAAAGCGTATCATATGGATTCACCGGGCATTTGAAATTTGAACGAATCGTATCAACAATCGTGGGTGGGCCCGACAAAGCAACTGAAGGGGTATAAACAACTTCCATAGAATCGGAACGGCCGCAGGTATCAGCAATAACAACTCTATAAGTTTTTCCAACTACGAGTGGGGAATAGTTTAAACTATAGGAAGTACTGTTGCTCAGGTACCCAGTATTGTTAGTGAGTACAGTGTAAGGAGACGGATCAATTAATTTGATATTGAATTGATGATAATTCAAATTAAAATTCACTTTGAAATAGCTGCCAAGGCCTGCACAATTATTCTCGATACTCGTTATCCTTAACTGTGTTTCGCTGTGACTGGCAATCGTAACAGGAAATACCCGCTGATAAGGTGCCACTGTTGTACCACAATGATCACCACCTGGGTAGTAAAGGATCACCCTCATCTGAGTTCCCGGAGTAAAAGAACCACTGAGATGAACAACTGGCAAGGTTCCTGCGGGAGTGGTAGATTCCCAGTTCATGACAGAATACATAGAACCTACTGTTCCCGGGGCATTGAGGCCGGTCTCCCCATTGATATTATAATCAACGGAAAAATATGGCGTAGTTCCATTCATAGTTAATGACATATTCCTGTCGGCATACACTATTGCAGGGTTTGTTGCATTCTCAACCCTGATTCTTAGATATGGCTTTTCACGGTTTCCCCAAAAGACTTTATTGCTGAACATATTCGCAGTTTCATACAGGTTGTTGGTTGCAGAATCACGGAAATAAAATGCAATACCTTCATTGGTGCTGCATTGCCCCCACATCCTGGTTCTCCTGAATTCAAGTTTTGGGCGAGAAAGGGGAACAATCCCTGTTGCAGCTGGTGTAACAAAGGAAAAAGACAGGAAGTTATTGCACACATCGGTAATCCTTATCCAATAGGTGGTTGATTGGGAAAGCCCGGTAAACATAACGGAATCGGTTAGTGGCTGTATTGGAGAAGCAATAAAATTTGTTGATGATGAAATCTGAACCCGGTAAGGTGGCCTGCCATAAGCATAATTAGCTGGTATTTTCAATTTATATACAGCATCGCTGGTATTTCCGCATGTAAGTCCACTTACTTTGCTGAGCGAAGTTTGCCAATAATATGAATTCATGGCTATGTAAGTGGAAGGCACAAATGCAAACACATCTCTCATTTCACCGCTACACCCTGTAATTTTAATGGTATAGTTTCCTCCTGGAAGTGCATTAAAATAATTCTGAGACTGGATAATCCTTATTACCGGCCCGCTGATTATTTCATACACATATTCACCTC